>NZ_PCYT01000026.1:0-23415 GCF_002553735.1 Lactobacillus sp. UMNPBX17 | reverse complement strand
TTTAGGCCCATTCCAAGGGATGCCAGCTTGTGTGCATATTCAAATGGGTAAAGGCTTTCTAAATCAAAATCTTAATATTAGGAAGCGAGAAAAACATGCCAAAATTTAATATCAGAGAATATCAACCAAACGATTATACTGAAGTATGCCGCATTCACGACGTTAGTCGTAAAGAAGAGCTAACAATTGGTGGTGCGGAAAAATACTTCATACCTTTAGAGACAGCTCCATATAAGGATGATTTTTTCTCCTGCAAAATTTATGTAGCTTATGATGCTGACAGCATATTGGGCTTCGTTGCAGTTCATCCCCAAGAACTGGATTACATTTATGTAGATCCAATTCATCAAAATAAAGGTATCGGGTATGCTTTAGCAACGACAGCTTTGAGGTACATGAGTCGACCAGTTAGTCTTGACGTATTTGCAGAAAATACTAAGGCCAAAAAGCTTTACAAAAAATTAGGCTTTAAGTGTCAAGAAGTTAGATATCAGCAATGGGATTTAAATGATCCTAAAAAATACTCTGATGAAAAAATGATTCTCAATTAAAAAATACATAAACAAAAACTCTTATCCATGCTTAAAACATAGATAAGAGTTTTTTAATTTACAAGATTATTTGTTTTCTTTATTCTTCTTTTCCATATCAGCCTTAACTTCAGCTTCTACGCTTTCAACACGTTCTGGACGCATTGTTGGGAACAAAAGAACATCACGAATAGCTGGAGCATCAGTTAAAAGCATTACCAAACGGTCAATACCGATACCCAAACCACCTGTAGGTGGCATACCGTATTCCATAGCACGAAGGTAATCCTCATCGATCATGTCAGCTTCGTCGTTACCTGCTTCACGTTCTTCCATTTGAGCTTCGAAACGTTCACGTTGATCATCAGGATCATTCAATTCTGAGAAGGCGTTACCGTATTCTTCACCCATGATGTAAATTTCAAAACGATCAGTAAATCTTGGATCGTCAGCATTCTTCTTAGCAAGTGGTGAAATTTCTACTGGGTGACCATAAACAAAAGTTGGGTCAACAATAGTTTCTTCACAGTACTTTTCAAAGAAGGCGTTAATAATATGACCAACCTTCCAGAATTTTTCAACATGAATATCATGGTCTTCAGCAATCTTAGTTGCTTCTTCAAGAGTCATTGGCTTCCAGAAGTCAACGCCAGTCTTTTCCT
This sequence comes from Lactobacillus sp. UMNPBX17, assembly GCF_002553735.1. Classification (NCBI taxonomy): domain Bacteria; kingdom Bacillati; phylum Bacillota; class Bacilli; order Lactobacillales; family Lactobacillaceae; genus Lactobacillus; species Lactobacillus sp. UMNPBX17. Next base: position 22,223 of record NZ_PCYT01000026.1, on the reverse strand, counting down.
TGATCAAGTCAACCATGTGAACGCGACGGAATGGCTTGCCCAAATCAATGTCTTGACCTTGGTAAGTGATCTTACCGTCATCTGAAACAACCTTAGCTGCAGCACGGATAATACCTTCAGCTTCATCCATAACATCGTGGTAGTCCCAGTATGCTGCGTAACTTTCAAGTTCAGTAAATTCTGGGTTGTGGTGAGTGTCCAAACCTTCGTTTCTGAATACACGGCCGATTTCGTAAACACGTTCCATATCACCAACAATCAAACGCTTAAGTGGAAGTTCCAAAGCAATTCTCATGTAAAGGTTAATATCCAAAGCGTTGTGGTGAGTAATAAATGGACGAGCTTCAGCACCACCAGGAATGTTGTGAAGTACTGGAGTTTCAACTTCTAAGAAGTTTTGCTTGTTTAAGTAATCACGAATAGCTTGAATGATTTGAGTACGGTGAACAAAGCGCATGTAGCTGTCACGGTTAGTGATCAAATCAAGGTAACGTTGACGATAAATTGCTTCAACATCCTTTAAGCCGTGGTACTTATCTGGCAAAGGACGAAGAGCCTTTGATAAGAAGGTTACGTGAGTAGCACGAATAGTCAACTCACCAGTATCAGTCTTCATAACTTCCCCATCAATACCCAAGAAGTCACCAATATCTGATTTCTTAAAGACCTTGTAGTTGTCTTCGCCTACGATATCCTTACGTACATAAATTTGAATCTTACCAGTACGGTCGTAAAGGTCTGCGAAACCTACCTTACCCTTACCACGCTTTGCAAGCATACGACCTGCAATCTTGGTCTTAGGCATATCATCGTTTAATTCGTCTTTATCTTCTTTACCATACTTTTCTTCCAAAGTACTTGCTAAATCTTGACGATCAAACTTTCTTTGACCGAATGGTTCAATTCCGTTTTCACGCATTTCGTCCATCTTTTGACGACGAACACGTAATTGGTCATTCATTTCGTTCTTTGCCAATTTATTTTTCCTCCATTATTTGTTCATTGCCGCGCGTCTTGCAGCACGAGCTTTTTCTCTTTTTTCATACTCATCAACAAAATTGTCGAGTAAGTCATATACTTCTTGACGCGTCCAGACCTCATTTATTTTAGCACGAGTACGGGCTGAACGGGGAATTCCCTTTAAATAGTATGCAGCCTGTTGACGAAATTCTGGTACTGCTCGCTTTTCACCATGAATTTTAACTAACGCATGAAGTTGATGCTTAGCAGTTTCTACCTTCTCACGCACTGTTTGTGGTGGTAATTTTTCACCAGTCTCTAGATAATGCGTCATATCCTTTAAAATCCAAGGATTACCTAAAGCAGCACGTCCTACCATCACAGCAGTACAACCAATTTCATCTAAAGCCTTCTTGGCAAGCTCGGGAGTTCTAATGTCACCGTTAGCTACAAACGGCACATCAAGCACTTGAGCTACATCGTGCAAAATCTCCCAATCTGCTTCACCTTGGTACATTTGCTTACGGGTGCGACCATGCATTGCGATCATGCTAGCACCTGCTTCTTGAGCAGCCAAAGCATTTTCTACCGCGAACACGTGCTTTTTATCCCAACCTGTTCTCATTTTAACAGAAACAGGTTTCTGCACATTTTGCACCACGGCATGGACCATTTGATAAATTTTATTAGAATCAAGCAGCCATTTTGAACCAGCATCGGTTTTAGTTACTTTAGGCACAGGACAACCCATATTAATATCAATAATGTCAGCATCAGTATGTTGATCAATGTATTGAGCAGCTTGAAGTAATGTTTCTTCAGTTCCCCCAAAGATCTGAATACTCATTGGGTGCTCTCGTGGATCTACATCCATCATGCTTAAGGTCTTTTTGTTTCGATAAATAATTCCATGATCAGAAATCATTTCGCAAACAACCAGCCCAGCTCCGAATTCCTTACATACAACGCGGAACGCCGAATTTGAAACTCCCGCCATCGGCGCAACAACAACTCGGTTAGGAATGGTGATATCGCGAATTTTCCAGCTGTTATCCACCAAATCATCCTTTCAAAATACCTTATTATAATATCAAAAAAGCCCCGCAGGACAAAACCCTAGGACTTTTTATTTAATTAATAATCTTTTTCTTCATTTTTCTTGGCTAAAATAGCCTTTAATTCATCTTCAGTGTAATGATACTTATTTCCGCAGAAATTGCAAGTAAGTTCTGCACCATGATCTTCATTAATCATGGCCTTTAATTGTGAACTCTTCAAAGTTTCAAGAATACCTGCATATTTTTCTTTAGAACAGTCACAGCTAAATGCTACATCATCTTTTTCAAGAATCTTACAGTCAGTGCCTAAGATCTTACGTGCTAAATCTTCTGGTGTCATTCCATCTAAAAATGCAGTAGAAAGAGCTGGCAAAGCTTTAATTCTCTTAATTGTTTCAGTAATCAAAGCATCACTGGCACCTGGTAAAGCTTGAAGCATAAATCCGCCAGCTTCGCCGATAGAATTATTTGGATTAACAAAAACAGATAAACCAACTGCTGACGGAATTTGTTCTGACTTCGTCAAATAATATGCAAAATCTTCTGCAATTTCACCAGAAACAATCGGAACTTGACCAGTATATGGTTCTTTTAAGCCTAAATCTTTGGTAACTTCAAGCATACCTTGACCAACAGCTCTTTTTACATCAATATGGCCATTCTTCTTTGGTGGCAAAGCAATATGTGGATTGCGTACGTAACCCTTCACCTTTAAATCGGCAGTAGCTGTAACAATAGTTGGACCTACAGGACCGTTGCCCATCAATCTAACTGTCAATTCTTCTTTATCAGTTAATTCGGCGCCCGCTAACAAAAGCGTACCAACCAGTGTACGACCAAGAACAGCAGAAGAAGCAGACCATAAATCATGACGCTTTTGTGCTTCACCAACAACATCTTTAGCGGTAATTGTCAGTAAACGTAAATTTTTAGTTTTATCGATTGATTTTACTAAATAATCACTCATATTTATTCCTTCTCTCTAAAAAAATAGAGCCCGTTACAGGCCCCATTTTTATCTAATTATCTTTGTGCTCTTCATCTGCAGAAGTATCTTTAGTTGAGTTATCTGAATTTTCAGTTTTTTCTGGATTTTCAGGATTATTTTCTTCAACTTCATGATTCTTTTCTGATGGAGTTTCCAAAGCAGATTTTTCTTGTTTAGCTAATGCTTGATCTGAATCTTTCTTTTCTGCTTTTTCAACTTCACGCTTTTCTGCAGCAGCCTTAGCTTCTTCATAAGTTGAAGCCTTGGATTCACTTGGATATTCACTTTCGTATTTTTCAGGCATCTTACCAGTCTTGTATAAAGACATGATTTGCTTTTCGTCTAAAGTTTCGTACTTAAGCAAGGCTTCAGCGATAATTCTATGCTTTTCCTTGTTTTCCTTAACAATCTCAAGTGCTTTAGCGTGAGCTTCATCCAAGATCTTCTTAACGGCTTCGTCAATTTTAGCTGAAGTAGCTTCACTGTATGGCTTAAAGCCGTATGGATTGGTTTCGCCCTCTTTTTCAAGTTCAACCATACCCAATGATTCAGTCATCCCGTAATTTACTACCATGCTGTGAGCAATAGCAGTAGCTTGTTCAAAGTCGTTAGAAGCACCAGTTGACTTATCACCAATAGTTGCTTCTTCACCAGCACGACCACCCATTAAACCAACAATTTGTTCAAATAATTGTTTCTTAGTCAAAATGAACTGGTCATCTTTAGGCAACATGATGTTGTAACCACCGGCACGACCACGTGGCACAATAGTTACCTTACGAACTGTTCTAGAATCACTTAAGACCAAACCACAGATTGAGTGTCCTGCTTCGTGGAAAGCAACACGGCGTCTTTCTGGTTCTGCAATTAAACGATCCTTCTTAGCTGGACCTGCAATGACACGGTCTTCAGCTTCATCAATATCTGATGCAGTAATTTCAGTACCATTTCTACGTGCAGCAACCAAAGCAGCTTCGTTCAAGACATTAGCCAAATCTGCACCAACGAACCCAGGAGTTTGACGAGCAACTTCCTTCAAGTCTACATCTGGAGCAAGTGGCTTGTTTTTAGCATGAACCTTCAAAATAGCTTCACGGCCACGTACGTCTGGACGACCAACTAAAACCTTACGGTCAAAACGACCTGGACGAAGTAAAGCTGGATCCAACACATCTGAACGGTTAGTAGCGGCAATGACGATAACACCTTCATCGCCTTCAAAACCATCCATTTCAACCAATAATTGGTTCAAAGTTTGTTCACGTTCATCGTTGCCACCGCCGGTGCCATTGCCACGACGACGACCGATGGCATCAATTTCATCAATAAAGATAATACTTGGTGCATTCTTCTTGGCATTATTGAACAAGTCACGTACACGACTTGCACCAACACCAACAAACATTTCAACAAAGTCAGAACCTGAAATTGAGTAAAATGGCACGTTAGCTTCACCAGCTACGGCACGTGCAAGCAAGGTTTTACCAGTACCAGGAGGACCCTCAAGTAAAACACCAGATGGGATTCTAGCACCTAACTTAGTATATTTTGATGGATCCTTTAAAAATTCAACAACTTCTACTAATTCTTGTTTTTCTTCTTCTTCACCGGCTACGTCAGAGAAACGAACCTTATTCTTAGAAGGATCTTCTGGCTTGACGTGTGAACGACCGAAATTCATAATTCCGCCGCTGCCGCCACGGCCAGCACCACCTTGATTCATCATCATCCAAAGCATGACAATAAACAAAACGGTTGGCACAAGCATGACAATGGTTGAAATCCAATTGCCAGACTGTGATTCTCCTTGAGTCGTCATCCGAGCGTTACTCTTTTGTGCCAAGTTTTGCACATTAGAAACGGTAGAATCATTTTGTAACATAGTAGTAGAGAAGCGTGATACTTTTCTACTTGAGTTATTACTAAAGAAATCAAAACTATTATTTGATTGATTCTTTGTTGTTTGTGCAGTCTTGTAACTACCTGAAACAGTATATACACCGTTTGCAGGTTGAACACTAAAGTTTTTAACTTTGCCTTGACGCAAATCTTTAACAAATTGTGAATAGCTAATATTTTCTGAGCTACCACTATTGTTAGAGCCGCCGAGTGCCCAGTTGATTCCCCATAGGAGCAAAAGGAACACAACTATATAGAATAGGCCGTTTGATAACAGCCGATTCCGGTTATTCTTCATAAAAAACCTCCGCAAAGTCTCTAAGTTATACGTTTAAAATTTTATCACAAAATAAGATGCTACCACTAATATTTTCAACTATTTTGAAGACTTTTTAAGAATTATATAGAAAATAATGTTTGCCATTTTTGATCCAATTTTGGTTTTGATAAATTTTCTCCACAAAAATTGGTTCGTTTTCTGCATAAATGGCTAAGCAAAATGGTCGTAAAGCTAGTGGAATCGCATTTTCTGCAAACTTCTTTTTTGCTTTAACATGATGTCCATTTTGCAGCAGAAGTTTACTCCCCGCCGTTAATTCTCCCACACTAAAAGCAGTATTTGGCTTAAACCAAAAATCACCAATCAGCTTTATACCGGCTTTTCTTTCAGTATATAACACCATTTTTCTATTTTTAAACACAAATGGCTGATTTAAACTAATTACCTGTTTTTTAACTTCGGAAATATTTTGCTTTTTATACAAATAAAAGTAATTTTGATATTCAATGACTGCGAAATTACCCAAATTTTCATTAACCCGTCTATGATATTTTTGCCAAATCATTCTCTGCCAGAAAAAGGTTCTTTCTTTAGTCGTCAATCGCTTTAATTTTTCACTCTTAATGCGATACGCAACATTTAGAAAACGTTCCAATTGACCGACTGCAATATTTTTTTCATCAACATAATCGATCAATTCATCCATTTTTTGACTAAAAAAAAGTGCATTCTTGATCAAAGCAGGATTTTCTTTTTTGAGTAATGGCACCACATGATGGCGCAAGCGATTACGCATCGTTTCATCGGCCTGATTAGTTGAATCAGTTATAAAATCAATTCGATGAGCTTGATTATATTGCAATAACTCGTCCTTGCTGTATCCCAACAATGGTCGCAACAATTTTACACCATGCATTTCACCCACTCTTTGCAGGCTATTCATCTCTTCGGGATTACCTGAGCGAATAAATTTAAGCAAGATATTTTCCAGCAAATCGTCCCCGTGATGGGCAGTTAACAAATAATCAGCCTTATTTTCTTTAGCTATTTGTGTTAAAAAAGCATAGCGCGCATGTCTTGCTGCAGCCTCTATTCCCACTTGCGGTTGTTCTTCTTTAGGCCATTTTGCAATAAATAATGGCACATTTTTTTCATCACAGTATTTTTTTAGAAGCTCGCTTTCTTCCTCACTGTCTTCTCTTAATTGATGATTAAAATGTGCAGCAATTAATTGAAAATTCTTTTTGGCTTGCAAGTTTTTAAGCATATCAAGAAGAGCCATCGAATCAGGGCCTCCACTTGCGGCCACTAATAATGTTTTACTTTCTAAATCTATTCCATTTTTTCTAAAGAAATCTACTACTTTCATAAATCTCCCTAACTAAAAAAATGACCCATTACGGGTCATTTTTAATTTTTATTCAAAACCTTTTTTAATTCATCAATTTTCTTTTTAGCATCTCTACTTACTTTGTTCAAAACCTGATCAAATTCTGCAGGTTTAGTATCAGAAAATTGATTATCATGATCAACTAAATCAGGATCATTTACGCGTGCAATTGACAGATTAAATCTGCCTCTATTGACATGCACGACAACAACGCGAACCTTTTGGCCTACTTGATATTGACGCCTTTCTCGCGCCCAATTATTACCAAAATCACTGTGATGAACTAATCCTGAATGTCTATTAGGCAATGTAACAAAAATACCTAAATCGGTAATGTTATTAATCACCCCGGTTACCCGGTTACCGGCTTGATACTTCTTCATTAATCATTATCATTTCTTTCGTGCACGTTATAAACATTTTCATTTGATTTAGAATAATAAAACTTATAACGAATTAATTTAGCAACGTAGTTTGGATCATCGAGATTCTGTCTCTTGGTCTTTAAAGTTTTAGCTATTTTCTTAACTTTAGCCAATCCTCGTTTTTCAACTTGTACTTGATTGTTAATACGCTTTGTTTGTGAAACTTTAATTGTAATTTGAATACCCAAAATCACAAATATAATAGCAAAAACAGCAACAATTCTATTTAATCGAATGCGATGAACTCGTTTTTCGATTTTCGCTTGCTTACGAAGTAGCTTCTCTCTCTGAGCTTCTGGACTTAACGAATTGTAAATATGTGGACCATGATTCATTTTTTTATCCTCTGTTATAACAAATATCGTTTACGTTAAGTATAACAACGATTTATGGGAAAGTCATCAATCAACTAACTCGTAAAGTTCACTTGCTTCAGCCTTTTTAGTGGTTTCGCGAATATTCAAGACCTTGGCTTTAATTACTCGCGCACCGTAACCAATTTCAATAATATCATCGATTTTTACATCGTAACTGGACTTAACTACTCGTCCATTAACTTTAATTCGGCCTTGATCTGCCATTTCCTTAGCAACAGTTCTTCTCTTAACTAATCTTGAAACCTTTAAAAATTTATCAATTCTCATAATTTATACCTCTATCTTTGCACTATTTCGCTGGCAGCCTCTAAGAACGTAGTTAATTCATTAAACAAAACTCGATTCTTCATCTTATCAGGCAGTTGCAGCAAAACAACCATTCTTTTTTCTTGATTCATGCTAATACGTGCTTTAAGACTTACGTGTTCTAATGCTCTGAAAATATTAGGTCCTTCTAATTCCTGTGAAGCAGCATTATTAAACTCAACCTTAATAGTATTATTATCTTTTTTCAGTACATTTAAGACTTGAGCTAGATCAGCATCTACCTTTAACCCAGCTACAGCAAGTAAATTCTCAACAGCTGCTGGATAATCACCAAAGCGATCAATTAGTTCATCTTCAATTTTATCTAATTCTTCCTGATTATTGACTGCTTTAATCTTTTTGTAAAATTCGATTTTTTCTTCTTGGTCGCCAATATATGAATCTGGAATATAGGCTTCAAGTTTTAAATCAATCTCTGCATTTGACTTCTTAACTGTCTTCTTACCCTTACGCTCTTTAATTGCATCGCTAAGCATTTGTGAATACAAATCATAACCAACACTATCAATAAAGCCGTGCTGCTGGGCTCCCAGCATATTGCCAGCTCCTCTAATCGACAAATCACGCATAGCAATCTTAAAGCCTGACCCTAATTCAGTAAAATCGCGGATTGCATCTAGGCGTTTTTCACCAACTTCGGTTAAAACTTTGTTAGGCTGGTACAGAAAATATGCATAGGCAAGTCTGGCACTACGACCGATTCTCCCTCGCAGCTGATAAAGCTGGCTCAAACCATAGTGATCAGCATCTTCGATAATCATCGTATTAACATTAGGCATGTCGATACCCGTTTCAATGATGGTCGTCGTTACTAAAATATCAAATTCACGGTTCAAAAACCGATACAAAATGTCTTCCAATTGATTTTGACTCATTCGTCCATGAGCACTAGCAATCCGCGCATTCGGGATTAATTGTTGCAGCTTTTCCACAGTTTCATCGATATCACTAATTCGATTATGTAGGTAAAAGACCTGTCCATCACGCTGCATTTCACGCAAACATGCATCCCTTACTACGCTTGGAATTTGTTCCATCACATAAGTTTGAATTGGATATCTATTCTGAGGCGGAGTTTCCATCACAGATAAATCGCGCACCCCAACCATCGACATATGCAAAGTTCTAGGAATTGGCGTAGCAGTGAGAGTCAACACGTCAATATTAGCCTTTAACTGCTTTAGCCTTTCTTTATGCTTAACGCCAAAGCGCTGCTCTTCATCAACTATTAACAATCCAAGATCTTTAAATTCAACATCCTTTGATAACAGTCTGTGGGTACCTACGACTAAATCAATTTTTCCTTCCTTCAGTCCCTCAATAATCTCCTTAGATTCAGCTGGAGTTTGAAAACGAGAAAGCATCGCAGTATTAACAGGAAAATCTTTGAAACGATCTTGAATAGTTTCATAGTGCTGCTGAGCCAAAATAGTTGTTGGCACTAAAAAAGCTACTTGTTTATTATCCTGAATTGCTTTAAAAGCCGCCCTTAAAGCTACTTCTGTTTTACCAAAACCAACGTCTCCTACAACTAGACGATCCATCGGTTTCGGCTTTTCCATATCTTCCTTGATTTCTTTAATTGAACGTAACTGATCCGGAGTCTCTGCATATGGAAAGGCATCTTCGAATTGTTTTTGCAAATCGTCATCTGGTGAAAAAGCAAAACCTTTTTCCGATTCGCGCTTAGCATAAAGCTCTATCAAATCATCAGCAATATCTTCAACCTTAGATTGGACCTTACGCTTAGTTTTAGCCCATTCACTACCACCAAGTTTGTTAATATGAGGCGTCTTTCCTTCAGAAGCCACATACTTTTGTACCAAACTAAGCTGATCTGCTGGTACAAATAATTGATCGCCATGTTGATAGGTGATGGTAATGTAATCACGCTTAACGCCATTATTTTCTAGTGTTTTAATTCCTTCAAAACGACCAATACCATGATTAACATGGACAACATAATCCCCTGGCTTTAACTCAGTATAATTACGTAATCTCTGAGCATTTTCCAGAGTTTTGATTCTCTTTTTACGCTGTGGACGCTTGTTAAAAAGTTCGCGTTCGGTCAAATAAACTAACTTCACCGAAGGTAAACTAAAACCGCTGGTATAACCCGCTACTACGATTTGCGATTTACCTTCTGAGATTTCATTTTTATCTACAATTGGCAAGTTTAGACCAAAGTCGCCCATTGTTTGATCGATTTGTTTAGCTCTTTTCGCATTATCTGCTTGTAGTACAACTGTTTGACCAGATTTTTGATACGACTCAAGTTCTGACTTAATTAGGGGCATTTGACTAAAGAATTGTTCTGGTTCACGCGTTTGCCAATTGAGCATCTGTCCCAAACGAATTCGTCCCATACTGCGCTGGAAAAGAGAGAAATATATTCTATGGTGCTTATCTTTAGTTAATACTTGATCAAAATCACTGCGCAAAGTTTGCTTCGGCAGCATTGCACCAGTTTTTAGTTCATCACTAATAAAAGCTGCATTTTGCTTATCTACAGTCTCTACCGCTTGTTTGATTAAAGGCAGATCATCAATCAAGATTTGACCATTTTTATCTAAATATTCTAATAAGCTACTTGGCTTTTTAATTAAATAATCCACCAAAAAGGCATAATTATCTGGTAATCCACCTGCATTCAAAGCATCGAGTGCCACCGTAAAGTGATCTTTGACTGCCTTATCCGGTGCAGGTGCATCCCCCATATCTTTTTCTATTGCTTTTGCCGCAGCTTCAATAGCTTCACTAGAAAATACTCGATCTTGAGCTGCAGAAATTTCAACACGATCAATTTCTTTTTGACTACGCTGAGTTGCTAGATCAAATTCCTTGATCGTATCAATTTCATCACCAAAGAATTCAATTCTTACTGGATTCTCTCTGTCTAAAGGATATACATCTAAAATATCACCACGAATAGCAAATTCTCCTGGCCGAGCAACTAACGCTTCTTTTTTATAGCCCAAACTAACTAGCCATTTATTTAAGTCAGTTAATTCGTATTCTTTGCCAGGTTCAAAATCTTTCTTAGCTTGAGCAAATTCGTCAGGAGCAGACAATTTATATTGCAAGCCCTGCGGTGTAGTTACTACAATCCCAGCTTTTTTACTTAATAAAAAGTTAAGTGCCTCAATCCGATTACTTAACTCATCTGGTGAACTGACTGCCGTTTGTGTAGCAATAGTGGCATCTACAGGAAAGATTTGTACACTATCATCAGGTAGAATTGCACTTAATTCTCCGTATAAATTCTGAGCCTTATTTTCATTTTCCTCTACTAAAATAAGTGGAGCATCTAACTCAGTTACGATTTGTTTTAAAAGTAGACTAAAAGCACCGGCATTAGCGCCAGTGATTAGTGAATTCTTTACTTGTTTAGTCTTTGCAATAAAATTATTTAAGTCTTGATCTTCTTTTAATATTTCTGTTAAACGCATTTTAATTATACTTATTCATTAAATATTGACTATCGCGGCCTGCAATAAAGTCATCGATAATCTTTACACTTGTATCAAATGCATTATCCATTAATTTTTGTTGCTCATCGTTAAATGGCGTAAGCACCCATGAAACAACTGTCGTGTTCTTAGGATGACGAATCCCAATCTTTAAGCGATTAAACTTTTCTGTTCCTAAGTCTCGGATAATGCTTTTAATTCCATTATGGCCACCGCTCTTACCATTAGCTCTAATTCTAATTTTGCCGATTGGCATATCCATATCATCTTGAATAATCAAAACGTCTTCTGGGTCAACTTTAAAGAAATTAGCAATTTGGCTAACTGAACGCCCTGATTCATTCATATAAGTTTGAGGTTCAAGCAAAATTACATCCTCACCATTAATTTTTTGCTTAGTCCAATGTCCTTCAAACTTATCTTTGTCCAAAGATAATCCTTTTTCATTAAGATAGTGATCCATAGTCATAAAACCAGTGTTGTGCTTGGTTTTATCGTACTTTTGACCTGGATTACCTAAACCTGCAATTATTTTCATTATATATACCCCTCATTACATCATAATCCTACATATAATAGCACAATCAGCAAATAATAATTTTATTAATGCCTGCTATCATGGTATAATTTCTTTGTTAAAATTATCACTAATAAAAAGGAGATTTATTGTTATGGCAAGAGAGGAAAGACCTCGTAAAGTTATTTTAGTCGGTGATGGTGCTGTAGGTTCTACCTTTGCATTTTCAATGGTACAACAAGGTATCGCTGAAGAATTGGGTATTATTGATATTGCTAAGGAACACGTTGAAGGTGACGCAATCGATTTAGCTGATGCAACTCCTTGGACTTCTCCAAAGAACATTTACGCAGCTGACTACCCAGATTGTAAGGATGCAGACTTAGTTGTTATTACTGCTGGTGCTCCACAAAAGCCAGGTGAAACTCGTCTTGATCTTGTTAACAAGAACTTGAAGATTTTATCATCAATCGTTGAACCAGTTGTTGAATCAGGTTTCGAAGGTATTTTCTTAGTTGTTGCTAACCCAGTTGATATCTTGACTCACGCAACTTGGAAGATGTCAGGTTTCCCTAAGGATCGTGTTATCGGTTCAGGTACTTCACTTGACACTGGTCGTCTTCAAAAGGTTATCGGTGAAATGGAACACGTTGACCCACGTTCAGTTAACGCATACATGCTTGGTGAACACGGTGATACTGAATTTCCAGCATGGAGCTACAACAATGTTGGTGGCGTAAAGGTTAGTGACTGGGTTAAGGCTCACGGTATGGATGAATCTAAGCTTGAAGACATCCACAAGGAAGTTGCTAACATGGCTTACGACATCATTAACAAGAAGGGTGCTACTTTCTACGGCATCGGTACTGCTTCAGCAATGATCGCTAAGGCTATCTTGAACGATGAACACCGTGTACTTCCACTTTCAGTACCAATGGATGGTGAATATGGTTTACACGATCTTCACATCGGTACTCCAGCAGTTGTTGGACGCAAGGGTCTTGAACAAGTTATTGAAATGCCATTAAGCGATAAAGAAAAAGAATTAATGACTGCTTCAGCAGATCAATTAAAGAAGGTTATGGACAAGGCCTTCAAAGAAACTGGCGTTAAGGTTCGTCAATAATTCTTAAATTAGTTCATTAAAAGAGCATCTTTTCTTAGGAAGAGATGCTTTTTTATTTCACTAACTATTGTTAAAATATATTTGATTACTTTAGCTAGTCTTTAATTAATATTTAATTAACATACTGATTATGCTATAATTACTTGAAACATTTTCAATTTGGAGGCGAACTCATGCTTATTAAATCTTTAGTTATTAAGAAAGATTACTTAACAACAGTTAATGAAAAAGCCACATTAGCAGAAGCATTGGATATTCTGGAGAAATCTGGATATAGATGTGTGCCTATTGTAGATGACACTGGCACTATTTTCCGCGGTAATATTTATAAAATGCACATTTACCGCCACAAATCTCAAGGCGGAGACATGAATTTACCAGTAACTTACTTGCTTAAGAACGCTACTAAGACAATTAAGGTAAATTCTCCATTCTTTAGAGTATTCTTTAATATCAAAGACTTGCCATACATTGCTGTTCTTGATGAGGATAATCATTTTTATGGTATTCTTACCCACTCAAGATTATTAGACATGTTATCAGACGCATGGGATGTTAAAAATGGTTCATATGTTTTAACTGTTTTATCCGATAATGCACGCGGTAACTTAATTAAAATGTCTAAGATCGTGTCAAAACATACTAATATGTCTAGTGTAATGACACTTGATGCTGCAGCTGGAGAACTTGAAGGAGACTTCGTAAGAAGAACCTTGTTTACCTTACCTGCAGGCGTATCCGACATCACAATGAAGACCATTGTAGATAAATTGCAAAAGAAAGGTTTCGTTGTTTCTGAAATCGAAGATTTGCAAGCCGGTATGACTATCATGAGCGATGAAAATCCTGGTGTCTTCATCGAACATCCACATAAAGATTAAAAAACATATAAAAAAGCCTCTGACTTAATTAAAAGTTAGAAGCTTTTTTGTATTATTTCATCAATCCCAAAAATTGTAATGGAGTTCGAGTCAAATAGCCCGCAATATAACGACGCATATCAGCTGGAGACAACTCATCATTATATTTAATTAATTGCAATACCACATTAATGATACTAATATCAAAGATTCCTAAAACCATATCTGGTGGAATTGTTTGCTCTTGTGCCAAAATCGCCTTATAGTTTGGATTCATCATTTCCATTCGAATGGCAAATTCTTTATTGGCATATTCAACCATCTTATTAAAAAAGCGGATGTCTCCATTATCTGAAGTTAAAATTTCAAGTTTATCTTTATTTTTCAAAAAGAAAGAGATTGAATTTTTAGAAATATTCTCTGCTACTTTTATCAATTCATCTTGAGACAAAACATGATCGATCCCATTAACAGCTTCACGATCCGCGAGTAATGCTTTATTAAATTCAGCTAGGATGTCATCTTCAACTGCCAATAATAAGGCGTGTGTGTCCTTATAGTATTGATAAAAAGTACGTGAACTGATACCCGATGCTAAAATAATGTCTTTAACTTTGATCTCATTAAAAGCTTGTTCTTTCATACATTGCAACAAAGCCTTTTTCAAATTACTTTTTGTTGTTTGGGTTCTAATATCCAATATATTTCACCTTGTTTATTATAAAAAAGCATTTTACTATTTATATATAGCTTTTAAATTCTCAACACAATGTGCAGATTTAATATATTTTAGCATGAACATATCACAATTAATACCCTAAGTTATTTATTTTTTAACCAAAAAAAGCCGAAATTACGAAAAAATAATCGTGATTTCGGCTTTTTCATTTACTATTTTTCATAATAAACACGTGGTAACCGATCATTCAGCAAGCAAGCAACTTCATAGTGAATTGTATCAACATAATCAGCTGCCGCCTTAATATTGTTTGGATCAGCTGGGTTATTTGAAATAATCACTACTTTGGTACCAACTGGCATTTTCTTTGGCATTTTAACCATAAATTGATCCATACAAATACGTCCCACAATCGGACAATATTCATCGCCAACTTTTACCTTAAAACCTTGATACTTTCTAATCCAACCATCGGCATAACCAACAGGGACAGTTCCAATAACTGTATCTTCTTCAGCCATGAAGGTAGAACCATAGCCTACTCCATCACCTTTATGAATAGTTTTAACATGTGTTAATTCACTTTCAAATGATAAAGCAGGTTCTAACTTAATTGCAGAAGTTAAATCTGGAGAAGATGGATTTGAAGATGGATTTAAGCCATAGATTCCAATTCCAAAACGAACCAGATCACTCTTGATACCTTCATGAAAAATACTTGCTGCAGTATTATCAACATGAATCCATTTAGGTTTAACAGTTAATAAACTCTTCATATGCTTGAATTTCTCGCATTGATGCTTGAAATAAGTCTCATCAGCGCTATCTGCAGAGGCAAAATGGGCAAACATCCCTTCAATAAAGAAGTTATTATTATTTTCCAAGAACTTATTGGCTGCAATAAATTCATCATCTTCATTGAAACCAATTCTACCCATACCAGAATCAATCCCTAAATGAATCTTTAATTGCAAGTTTTCTTTTGTTAAATATTTTTCAGCGTCTTTTAACCACTCTAAATTAGGTACTGTCAATGAAACATTATTTACAGCAGCAATTGGTGCATATTCAGGAGAAACTACTCCCAAAACCAAAATAGGCTTAACAATATCAGCACGGCGCAATTCCAATGCTTCATCTAAAATGGCAACACAAAATCCTGCTGCTCCTTCTTCCTCAGCAACCTTTGCCACTTCGACTGCACCATGACCATAGCCATTAGCCTTAACTACAGCCAGCATCTTTTGATTTGGTTCAAGGTGCTGCATTTCATTCTTAATATTTCTTCTAATTGCACCTAAATTTACTTTTACAACGGCTGGACGATGATAGCCTGGAACCATTTTTATTTCTCCTCTAATACTACAAACGTAATAATTTCATGATTATCATGTGTGATACTTGGGAAAATATTTCCATCAAACTTAGTTGAAGTCATCACTGGATGCCCCAAATCATCCCATAAAGTTTCCACATCTTGAAAACCTACGTATTTGCCTAAGCCTGTTCCCATAGCTTTAGAAAAAGATTCCTTTAATGAAAAACGACCTCCGAGATATTCAACTTTTCTTTTGCCTTTCATCTTTTGATACTGGGCAAATTCCTTTGGAGTCAAAACCTTCTTAGCGAAAGAATCTCCTTTTGCCACGATCTTTTTAACACGTTCAACTTCAATTGAGTCAATCCCTACACCTTTAATCATCGTTTCTCACCTCACACAATGACATCATTATAATACAAAAAAGAAGTTGCAAAAATTACAACTTCCTTTTTAGTCTAAAAAATTAATCTTTTTTATTCTTAATTACGAATTCATGTCCATTGCCACGTCCACGACGACCGCGATTACCGTTGTGACGGTAATTATTATTGTTATTGCGACGGCGTTGATAATTGCCATGTCCACGACCATGATCATTACGTCCTCGGCGGCCACGACCATGACGACCATCGCCCTTGTATGGCAAAGGCTTTTCTGGCGTAATCTTAACCTTAATTTCTGTTGAATCCTTAGCTAAGTTCTTAAGAAAAGCAGCTACTAAATCAAGAGCTGAATAGTTATCAAGAAGTTCACTAGCATCTTGAGTATATTTACCCAAATCACCATTCATCAAATCTTCGATTTCAGCCTTAGCTTGCTTTAATTGACCGCGAAGTGCTTGATCATCTGTTGGTGGACGAAGTGGTGACATCTTTTTCTTAGTAAGTTGTTCGATAGTTCTCATGTAGCCAATTTCATTTGGAGTTACAAAGGTTACTGAGATACCATTTTGTCCTGCACGCCCAGTTCTACCAATACGGTGAACATATGAATCTGGATCTTGAGGAATATCGTAGTTATATACGTGAGTTACCCCTGAAATATCCAAACCACGTGCTGCCACATCAGTAGCAACTAAAATATCCAACTTACCTTCACGGAATCGCTTCAAGACTGCCATACGACGCGCCTGAGATAGATCTCCGTGAATACCTTCAGCATTATAGCCACGTGCTTGTAATCCGCGTGTAAGCTCATCTACACGACGCTTCGTACGACCAAATACTAAGGCTAAATCTGGACCTTGGACGTCAATTAAACGACACATAATATCGAACTTTTCGGATTCCTTAGCACGAACAAAGTATTGATCAATTAAATCAGCTGTTAATTCCTTAGCCTTAATTTGAACAATAGCAGGATCCTTCATGAATTTTTCACCAATTCGTAAGATTGGCTTAGGCATCGTAGCACTGAAAAGCAAAGTTTGCTTGCGTTTTTTAGCATACCTCAAGATGCTTTCAATATCTTGGATAAAGCCCATATCGAGCATTTCATCTGCTTCATCCAAAACTACTGTATTAACTTTATCTAAATCAATTGTGCCACGTTTTAAGTGATCTAATAATCGACCTGGTGTACCGACCAAAATTGATGGTACGTGGTGCTTTAGTGAACGAATTTGACGGCCGATATCTGCACCACCATAAACCACTTGGACATGAGCATGTTCATCACGACCCAAGCGGAATAATTCTTCTTGTGTTTGAATAGCAAGTTCACGCGTTGGTTCGATGATAATTGCTTGGATTGCTTTTTCTTTTTTATCAATGGATTGTAAAATTGGCAAACCAAAAGCGGCAGTTTTACCGGTACCAGTTTGTGCTTGTCCAATTACATCCTTTCCTTGTAAAGCAAGTGGAATAGTTTGTTCTTGGATTGGGGTTGCTTCTTCAAAACCTGAGCGTTTAATCGCTTTAAGAAGCGCATCGTTTAATCCTAATTCTGAAAACTTCAAAAAATTTTCTCCTATCTTAGTCGGGCTAAGACATTTTCAAGGTGCATCCCGTGTGAACCCTTTAATACGATAATGTCGTCCGGCTTAATGTCATTTTTAAGATCATTAATCATATGATCCATTTCATCTTGAGTATAATAATGTAAATTCTCTGGCTCATATTTATCTTGCAAAGCATCGTATAAATTCTTCATTTCAGAGCCATACAAGTACACTTCATTTATGATTTGTGGGTCTAAAGTATCACTTAATCCAGCATGAAGTTCTGGCGATTTTTCACCTAGTTCTAGCATGTCGCCAAGTACAGCAATTCTGCGACCGCCGTCTTTAACTTCAACTTGACCAAAACTGGTAACAACCGCTCTAACAGCAGTTGGATTTGAGTTGTAAACATCACTCATAATCGCTTCACCAGCATCGCCCTTTTCCCATTCCATACGGTTAGCAGTTGGCTTAAAGTTAGACAATGATGACGCAATTTCTTCATCGCTTTCACCAAAATGATGACCTACGCTAATTGCAGCCATTGCATTAGAAACATTATGCTTACCAATCATTGGAATTGAGAATTTTTGCTCTGAGTCATTGATTGTAAAGGTAGCGTGGTGCATGTAGCTCTTGAAGCCAGTTGCATGTACTGTATCTTCATCTCTAAAACCAAAAGTGGCCTTAGCTTGATCCAGCTTTTTAGCACGTTCTTGCAACAATGGTTCATCACCGTTATAAATGAATTCACCATCTTCACGTAAAAAGTCGGTGATTTCCATCTTAGCGTCAGCAATTTTGTCGCGACTGCCAAAGAATTCAATATGAGCTTCACCAATCATAGTAATGACAGCTACATCCGGATGAGTTAATTCACTTAGGTGGTGCAGCTGACCTGGTCTATCCATACCCATTTCAAGGACCAAAATTTCAGTATTTGGTTTCATTTCAAGAATGGTCATTGGTACACCAATTTCATTATTAAAGTTAGCTTGTGTCTTATGTACGTTAAAACGCTTAGATAAAACTGCAGCAATCATATCCTTAGTAGTGGTTTTACCATTAGAGCCTGTAATACCTACTACAGTTGGATTAACCTTGCGTAAATAATAACGCGCCAAATCTTGCATAGCAGTAAGAGGATTATCTACTTCAATTACTGTGATATCTTCGGGCTTATTTGGATGGCCTTTCTTCCACAACGTAGCAGAAGCACCATTGCTAACGGCACCCGCTAAAAAATCATGTCCATCACGTTCACCTTCAAGCGGCACAAATAAACCACCAGTTGTGATCTTTCTGGAGTCAAAGGCAACAGAAGTAATAATAGTTTTGTCGTCGCCTTCACAAGTAGTATTTAAAGCCTTGGCAATTTCAGCCATTTGCATTTTCATTGAATCTTTACTCCCATAAAAACATTTTTATACAGAAAACATTATACTGTCTTTCAAGCATTCTGCCAAATAATCTAATGAAGAAAAAAAGCAGCCCCAATGGGACTGCTTCCACCAGACAAAGGTTTACTTCTTCAAGCCATACTTCTTGTTGAACTTTTCGATTCGACCATCTGCTTGAGCAAACTTTTGCTTGCCAGTGTAGAATGGGTGTGAATCTGATGAAACTTCAACACGTACTAATGGGTAAGTTTCGCCTTCGTAGTCAATAGTTTCTTCTGGCTTCAAAGTTGAACCAGCTAAGAACTTAGCACCAGTTGCTGAGTCCATGAAAACTACTTTTTGAAAATCTGGATGAATACCTTGTTTCATAATTTATTACTCCTTTGCCATGACCATATTACAGATCATAGATTAATCGATTAACGTAAACTAGGATAACATCTTCAAGTAACTAATTCAAGACATTTTTCACAGTATGAAACTAATATGTCATGTAACCTCTTACAATAAGTGCTAAACTAATAGCAGAATTTATTTTGAATGAGGTAATTTAGATGAAAGATCTTCCTTTTAAAGCTGTTGCAGTAGATGTCGATGGCACATTTGTAAATGATGAAAAGAAATATGATCATGAAATGTTCGGTGAAATTTTATACCGTTTACACAAGCACGGTGCTCACTTTATTATTGCCAGTGGACGACCAGCAGGACGATTAGAAGCAGATTTCGGTGATTTTACTGATTCCGTCGATTTTGTTGCTGATAATGGTGCGGTTCTTGTGCGCGATGGCAAGATCATCCGTACAACAACTTTTTCTAAAAAATGTATTTTAAGTCTAGTTGATTATTTGCATCTGCGTTATCCTGGAGCAGTCCAAAGCACATTAATCAGCGGCGTTAAGCATTCATACTTTTTAAAAAGTACGCCGGCTCAATTTAAACGATCACATCATTATTTCTATCCTAATAGTATTGAAGTTGATGACTTTAATCAGATCCCTGAAGATGATCAATATACTAAAGTTACGGTCGATTATCCTAGCAAGGTTCGACGAGAATTAGAATATGGATTCAATAGCAGAAGCGTTGAAAAAATTCACGTTACAACTAGCGGCTGGAACTATATGGACATTATTCCCTATAATGTTAACAAGGCTAACGGCCTTAAAGAATTTCTTGCTTACCTAGACGTCTCTCGAACTCAATTAATTGCATTTGGCGACGGCGAAAATGATATTGAAATGCTCAAATTAGCTGGATTAAGTTATGCCATGGAAAATGGTCAAGATAGCGTTAAAAAGATGGCTAAATTTATTGCACCAAGCAACAACGATAACGGTGTTTTTAAAGTATTAACCAAATATTTAAACGAAGCACAAAAGTAAAAAAATAAAGTTGACTATGGCAACTTTATTTTTTACTGTCTTTTTCAATATACAAATCGATTTTACGTAATCCTGTTTTAATACCCCAGTAATAAAATCCAAGTGAAGCTACAGCAATTACAACAAAGTCAAAAGGATATTTAATCCAATTTTGTCCACCAAAGCCATCGCTTCCCACATAAGACATTATTGACATAAAGATCAAATAAACAATCATCCACCAACAACTACGTAATTGTTCTTGTCAACTACCCTAGACTGAAGTCTAGGGCTTAGTGGCTCGTTAGCTTGCGCTAACCAGAACACCAACTTGCTTAGATACGGACTTGACTTACCAGCAGTAATCTTTTGACTATTGCCGATAGAGGTCGTCTAATTACCAAAGCCTTTTAAGTCCGCGAGTTGCTAACGGACTGCAGCCTTTCTAGGCTGCTTTTTTTATTTTAGGATTTTGCCACTTGCCTAATCCTTTTTCTAAGATGTTCACGGCCGCATTCCAATCACGAATATGGTGCGTTCGACAGATTGGACAAGTCCATTCCCGATCCTTAAGGGTTAATTTCTTATAGCTATTTTGTCCCATAATACTGCCACAAGCATGACAGCGTTGAGTAGTATATTTAGGATCAATTGTTAGAAATTCTTTACCATATAGATCTGCCTTATAAGCCAGCATATTCAGGAAACTACGCCAGCCGACATCAGAAATGGCTTGATACAAGGCATGATTCTTTAACAGGTTTCTGTTTCTTAATTCCTCGGCAACTACTAAATCGTGGTTTTTGATTAGTGTAGTTGAGAGTACTTGTAAAAAGTTATTACGCTGTCTTCTGATCTTATCGTGCAGTTTAGCGACTATTAGACGCTGTTTTTGATAGTTTTTTGCTAGCCACAAATTGCGTCCTTCTTTTTTTGCCCGGCGCTGCCTGCGAGACAAGACACGTTGGGCATGGGCCAGCTTCTTTTTGGTTTTGCGATAAAATCGTGGATTAGCGACCATTGCTCCGTTAGATGCTGTTAGGAAGTTATCTAAATTGAGGTCAATGCCAATTTGACTTTGTGTTTTAGGTAATTCCTTAACAAAAGCAGTATCACTGCCTAACTGCATAGACAGGTAGAACTGGTCATCAGCGGTCTTTTTTATCGTGACTGTGCCAATTCTAGTTGGAATCTGCTTAAGCAAGCGCTCTTTAATCAGTTTTCTAAAACCAGCAATGCGGACAATTCCCAGCTTAGGCAATTTAATATGTTTAGCATCAATAAACCTAGCTGTCCCGTTATCAAGATAGGCTTCTTTTTGCTTAGGATATTGACAGTTGGTCTGATATGACCAGTCGCTGCGTTTCTTATGGAAAGTTGGGATTCCATGACCAATCTTGCGATAGTTGTTCCAAGCTTTCTGGTAGTTCTGAATAGCGTTGGCAATAGCGAGGCTATCAATTTCTTTAACACGCAAAAAGCTATAAGCATCGCGGATATTCTTAGGCTTAGCCAATAGTTCGCTATTAGCGACTACTTCTTCTGCCAACCTAGCTTCATAGCTATTAAGAGCAGAAAAAGCAAAGGGCATTGCTTGATATTGTCTAACAGCTAAGTAGTGCTTAGCATGATAATTGCTTCGATTGCGTCCTACATAAGAGTTGTAGACAAAGCGTTGCGCATCATAGTTCAACTTAATGATTTTCTTTTGCTTAGAACTAGGATAAAAGCGAAGCTTAACGCCAAAATGATAGGCTAAGCTGCTCATTCTCTTCATGATTTCACCTCCTCGTATTATATAAATTAAATCTGTGTTGATTGTCTTTTTAGTTTGTTTATTCGA
>NZ_PCYT01000025.1:0-25107 GCF_002553735.1 Lactobacillus sp. UMNPBX17 | reverse complement strand
TAGAAAAGGCAAAAGGCATTGCTTGATATTGTCTAACAGCTAAATAGTGCTTAGCATGATAATTGCTTCGATTGCGTCCTACATAAGAGTTGTAGACAAAGCGTTGCGCATCATAGTTCAACTTAATGATTTTCTTTTGCTTAGAACTAGGATAAAAGCGAAGCTTAACGCCAAAATGATAGGCTAAGCTGCTCATTCTCTTCATGATTTCACCTCCTCGTATTATTGTAATTTGATTATAGCCTATGTATATCTTATAATCCACAGTAAACAGATATGTAATAGATAAAAGGATATTGGACTATGAATTATAAAAGAGACAAAATAAAAGACGCAGGCTATGAAAAACACTACGTCTATAATGCACACTATCATCTAATTTGGTGTACTAAATACCGCAATCAAATCTTTACTAACCAAGACTTGGCTCAAGAAATGCGAGACTTGCTCAAGCAAATAGCTGAAGATAATCAAATCAAAATTGAAAAAATGGAAATAATGCCTGAACATATTCATTTGCTTATCAGCTTTAGGCCATCAAAATCGGGTTCAAGCGTAGTCAAAGCGCTCAAAGGAAGAAGTGCTTTCTTATTCTTCAAGAATCACCCCGAAATTAAGCAAAACAAGATGTGGGGCGGACATTTATGGTCACCCAGCTATTACTTTGGCACGGTGGGGAATATGTCTAAAGAAGTAGTAGAAAAATACATTAATGACCAGATCTACAATGCCATTTCTGGCGGCAAGCCCTATCCATCCCCGCATTAAAATACGGAGATTTTCGGGCGTTTTTCATTAAATTAATTTTTGTCATCATAAAACCTCATTTCGTTACTTCTATTTTATTGCAAATTGGGCAAAAATTGTTACAATGTGAAGTAAACTACATGAAGTAGGTTTCATGTTTTAGGGAGGGATCAAAATTCCAAATCTAGTTAAACAATATCGAAAAGAAAATAAAATGACACAACGGGAGGTTGCCGAAAAGGTGCGCGTGACAGAGCGCACAATTATTTCAGTGGAGAAAGGGAAATATAAGCCTTCCATTGTTTTAGCTTATAAACTGGCTAAATTATTTGGGACAGATATTGAAACTTTATTTTGCTTGAAGGAGTTTGTTGAAAATGAAGAAGAATGATAAAAAGAGAAAAAATAAATACGCTATAAATACAGTATTCTTTCTGATCATAACTATTATAGACATGGTTGATTTATATAATGATATTTTTAATGGGCGAGGTCACACTATCAAAGATTTAGTTTGGTTAGTAATTTTGATTTTGGTAACCTTGGGTAATTACTATCTAATGAAAGATATTGGTACTATTGACGATGATGATGAACGTGATGATTATGTCCAGATGAAGACAGATTCTACATCGTATCATATTCTTGAATGGATCATAATTATTGCTAGTGTGGCTTTTTCAGCTTGGGGAGTTATTCTATATTCCAAAAACGGAAATGAGCAATTGGCCTTTGTTTTAATTATTATTGGAGCAGTTTTATCATCAATTTGGATATTAACGATTATTATTAATTTCATTATTTGGTTAGTTAATTATTATAAAAATTAAAGGAGAATACAGTAATGAAAATTGGATTTATTGGTACTGGCGTAATGGGGACTGGCATTATTAATAATTTGCTAAAGAATAATTATGACGTCACAGTTTACAACAGAACTAAGGCTCACGCTCAACCTGTCTTGGATAATGGAGCCAAGTGGGCAGACAATCCTGCCGAATTAACTAAGCAGGTAGATGTTTTATTCACGATGGTAGGCTTTCCACAAGATGTTGAGAACATTTATTTTGGAGAAAATGGGATCTTCGAAACAGCCCAAGCAGGGCAGTACATCATTGACATGACCACTAGTAAACCAAGCTTAGCCCAAAAGATTGGTCAAACTGGTGAAGATAAGAGGATTCATATTTTTGATGCACCTGTTTCTGGTGGTGATATTGGCGCCAAAAAGGGGACATTAACAGTCATGATTGGTGGACATGAAGAAGAGCTTGATCAATTACGTGATATCTTCATGACCTTTTCAAGTAAATTGAATTACTTCGGTCCCTACGGTAGCGGTCAACATGCTAAGATGGCTAACCAAATTATGATTGCCGGAACTATGACTGGTATGACGGAGATGCTTGTTTATGCAAAAGCTGCTGGACTTAACTTGGAACAGGTTTGTCAAACACTACAATCTGGTGCTGCAGAAAACTTTAGTCTAGGATCTTATGGTCCACGTATACTAAAAGGTGACTATACCCCTGGCTTTTTTGCCAAACATTTTTTGAAAGACTTACGTATTGCTCTCGAAGAAGCAGAAAAGATGAACTTAGACTTACCTTCAACCAAAGAGGCAAAACATTTATATAAAGTTTTAGTTGATGACAAAAAACTAGGTAATGATGGCACACAAGCTTTAATTAAATTGTGGTGGAAATAATGTCTTTCAGAACACCTCTGGCAGATAAAATGCGACCGCAAACACTGAATGATATGGTAGGCCAACAAGATTTACTTGGTAAAGGAAAAACTCTTCGTCGAATTATTGAACAAAAAGTCAATATTTCTCTAATTTTATGGGGACCACCAGGTACTGGAAAATCTAGTTTAGCCCAAATCATAGCTAAGCAATTTGATTATCCTTTAGCAAAATTTAATGCCTCAATCGACAATAAAGCTAAATTAGATCAATTTATCAAAACTTATCCTTATCAGCCCTTTGTTTTGCTTATTGACGAGATTCATCGAATGACTAAAAACCTACAAGATTTTCTTTTGCCATATTTGGAAAATGGTCATATTCTGCTTGTCGGTGCAACAACTGAAAATCCGATTATGTCAATAGTTCCAGCTGTACGTTCTCGTTGTCAGATTTTTGAATTTAAAGCATTAAGCGATCAAGATATTGAGATAGTTTTAAAACGTGCCGCAACAGAAGTTCTCAAATTGAAAGATGAACAGATTGAAACAGATGCATTGAAATTAATAGCTATTGCAGCAGATGGTGATCTACGTGTTGCGTTAAATATATTAGAAACAGTTCATGCAATTAATCCTGAAGAATTAACTGTTCAAGATGTTAAAAACTTTGCTAAAGGACAGAATTTTAGCTATGACAAAAAGGCAACTAAACATTACGACTATTTAGCTGCCTATTCAGACTCTATGGCTGGTTCAGATACAGATGCTGCACTTTATTATTTAGCAGTTTTATTGAAAAATGGAGACTTGCCATCTGTTGTCCGCCGGTTAAGAGAAATTCCATATACTTATATTGGTTTGGCCAATCCGCAACAGGTTACTCAAATAGTTACGGCTGCTAATCAGGCGGAAAAGGTGGGGATGCCTAAAGCGAAGTATCCTTTGATATTTGCCACTATGTTGATGTGCATTTCACCAAAGTCTGGTTCTTTTGATGAAATTTGGGATAAGTTAGACAAAGACACTGAACATCCTAGTCAACACCCCATGCCTCGAGGGTTACGTGACATGCATTATAAGCATTCTGAAGAAATTACCGGTGGTGGTTTGATTAAAAGCCCATTTGCTGAACCACATCAGATTGCAAAGCAAAATTACATGCCTCAAGGTTTGGAAGGAAAAAGATATTACTATCCTAAAGATAACGCCAATGAAAAAAGACTAAGTGAGCAATATTTAAAATTGCATCGATATATCTATGGTGAAGATTACAAGAACTAATAATATTTAAAATTATGTAAGCTAACTTTTGGTAAGCTTGTAAAAGCTAATTTCTTCAGCTAAAATAGCTTTAGTTAAATTATAGGAGTTGAAAGAAATGACAACTAACGAAAAAATCATTACTTTAGTGAAACCTGAATACTTGAAAAAAATTCCTGCTATTTTTCGTAAACATGCAACTAATAATACTTGTAAATTAATCGCTAAAGAATATCCTGATTTATATGCTGCTTTTGAAAAGGATCCTAGTGATGAACAAAAGCAAAAAATGACTAAACTTGTTAACGGCATTTTCGAGGAAAGAATGAAAAAACATAATATGCTTTAAAATAATAGAACTACAGACTTATGCAGATAGGTTCTGTAGTTTTTTGTTTGCTTAATTTTTGAATATTGATCATACTAAAAATGAAACTTTTAATTGCTGGTGCCGGCTTTATTGTACAAGATTGTCTTCAAATAACTAAGGATTTGTCAAAAGTAGAATTAACCGGAATTGCTGGTACAGAAAACGATTTAACTACTATGAAAGAATTAGCTAAACAATATAATATTCAAAATATTTATACTGATTATGCAACTGCTTTAAGGGAAACAAATGCTGATACAGTATATGTAGCCGTACCTAACTTCCTGCACTACTCATTTGTCAAACAAGCATTATTAGCTAATAAAAATGTGATTTGTGAAAAGCCATTCACTGTTAAATACGATGAATTTAAGAAATTAAAACAGTCGGCATTAGAAAAAGATCTAATTCTAGCTGAAGCAATTACCAATCAATATTTAACAAACTATCAAGGATTAAAAGATAAATTGCCTGATTCTAGGTCTAATTAGAATTGTGTCCATGAATTACTCACAATAATTCTCACCGTTACAATGCTTTTAAAGAGGAAAAAATTTTACCAGTATTTGACCCTAAAAAGGGTGGTGGTGCTCTGATGGATCTGAACATTTATAATATTCACTTTATAGTGGGACTTTTCGGGGTGCCAAAATCAGTTGAATATTTAGCCAATATTCAACGTGATGTTGATACATCTGGTATTTTGCTACTGGATTATGGTGATTTCAAAGTTTCATCAATTGCAGCAAAAGATTCAGGAGCACCTGTAACTTCAACTATCGAAGGAGAAAATGAAACAATTGTAGTTAATGGACCAGCTAATGTCATGGATTCATTTGATATTTACCATAACAGTGAAAAACTACAACATATTGATAAGAAAGTATATCCTCATCGAATGTTTGATGAGTTTAAAGAATTTAACCGGATGATAGAAAAACATGACATGTCCAAATGCAAAAAAATGCTCAACCATAGTGACGAAGTAATGCAAGTTTTACAAAAGACCGTTGAAAGCGCTGGGCTTAAGCTGGAATAGGAGGAAAACATGAAATTCATATTCTAAATGGTGATAGAAGAGAAATTATTAATTTAGCTGTAAGTATTGAAGCTCGAAGTAACCACCCATTAGCAAAAGCAATTGCTAAATTAGCTGATGAAAAGATAGATCATATTACTACTAATACAATTAAAGGAAAAGGAATTTCTGCTACTTTAGAAAACGATAAATACTATTTAGGTAATTTAGCATTAATTGAAGAGCATACTTTTGTTAATGCAAAACTAACTAAAGTAGTTAATAAATTAAGCAATTTAGGTAACTCTATTGTCATTTTTTCTAACACTGATCAAAGTATGTTAGCAGTCTTTGGCATTAAGGACCGACTTCGACCAGAATCTAAAGCTGCATTGCTTAAATTAAAACAACTTGGGATTAAAAAACTAGTGATGCTCTTAGGCGATAATCAAGAAACAGCAAAACAAATTGCGGCAGAGTTGCCAATTGATGAAGTACATGGACAAATGTTACCTGCAGATAAAGCGCAATTTGTTAAAAACGAACAAGCAAATGGTCATCATATAGCTTTTATTGGTGACGGAGTCAATGATAGCCCTGCTCTAGCTAATGCTGACGTTGCTATTGCTATCGGTAGTGGTACCGATGTAGCAATTGACGTGGCAGATATTGTTTTGGTGAAAAATGACTTACGTAAAATTGACTATGCCTTAGCAATTTCTAAGCGAACTGTCTTGAACATGAATGAAAACATTGCAATTGCATTATTAACCGTACTGCTATTGTTCGTTGGATTGTTTGCGGGTTATGTTGAAATGGCTAGTGGCATGTTTATCCATGAATTTAGTATTTTAGTCGTTATCTTAAATGGGATGCGCTTAATTAAAAATTATTAAAAACTTGATGACCGTCAAGTTTCTAAGAAGAAAAAAGATTTAGAATTTAATATGTAATGATGAAAGGAAGATATTTATGCAAAAAGTAATGATGAAGTTAGGTGGCATGACTTGTCCATCTTGTTTAACCAAAATTGAAAAAGCTGTTGAAAACGTTAATGGCACTGATCAAATTAAGGTTTTGTTCAACGCTGGCAAATTAAAGTTTGTAATGGATTCAAACAAGACCAACACAGATGATGTGAAGAATGCTATCGAAAAAATGGGTTATGAAGTTATGGACATTAAAGAAAAAGAGATTAATTAAATGAATTCAGAAGAAGCATACCAATCAGAACTAAAGCAAAGTGAAATAGACCATCACACTCCCACGGTCGGAGCAATGGTTGGTCATATCATTGCTAACTTATTAATTCACTCCTTAAAAATTAGCCAAGCTAAATTCTTTACCAAAGGTAATGCTAGTTTATTTTTATGTCAATATGCTCCTAAATGGATTGAATACGAACAAACAGAGTTCAACAAATTAAACCAAATTTTGGTAAATAATGGCGAAAGTATTCCTACAACCACCGACCAATTTAAAGAATATACTATGCTCGAAAAAAATGGAGCTACAAAATACGAAAAGGGTAACGATCAATTATTTACATTAGTAAAAGACTTTGATACGCAAATTCTTTTTATTACTAAGGCTATTACTCTAGCCCAAAATGAAAATTGGCCAGAATTAAGTGTGAACTTAATAGAATTATTATCATGGATTAAAGAACAAATTCGCCAATCACAAAACTTTTTGAATCACGATTTGCGTGAAGGATTGTATACTGAAGAAGACGATGATGATGACGATTTTTAAAT
Organism: Lactobacillus sp. UMNPBX17; assembly: GCF_002553735.1. Classification (NCBI taxonomy): domain Bacteria; kingdom Bacillati; phylum Bacillota; class Bacilli; order Lactobacillales; family Lactobacillaceae; genus Lactobacillus; species Lactobacillus sp. UMNPBX17. The sequence goes on along the minus strand of NZ_PCYT01000025.1, from coordinate 18,266 downwards.
AAAGGAAGTCTTTAAATGGCAGAGTTATGTGTTCAGTTAGTCCCACTATTTAATGCATTGCCTATAGATGAGCAAATGCAAATAGAAGAGCTAGTTCATCACCAAAATTATCGAAAAAATGAGTTAGTCTTGGATCCCACTTCAAATAGTAATTTAATAATTCTTGCTCATGGTAGCGCTCGTCTTTATACCTTGAACAAAGAGGGACATGAGAATGTTATTCAAGTCTTGAAAACTGGAGATTATGCTGGTGAAAATTGGTTATTTGGTGAGGCTAATACCAATACCTACGTTGAAGCCACAGAAGATAGTGAAATTTGTTTACTGAATCGCAATGACTTTTTAGCTTTGATGAAAAAACAACCGGAATTAAGCATAAAGCTCCTAGAACAAAACATCATTAAAGTACGTGCTTTGCAGAAACAAATACAATTATTAAGTCTTCCTAAAGTAGAGGATAGACTACTTAATTATTTGCAGACCTATGCCAAAAAAGTAGGACATAAATCATTTATACTACCATTAAAAATGAAAGATTTAGCACTTTATTTAGGAACTACACCAGAAACTTTATCCCGTAAATTTATTTTACTCGAAAAACGAGGAGTCTTAAAAAGAAAATTGAGACGAATCCAACTATTATTTAAAAAATCAATTGACAATAAATAAGCATGAGTTTACACTAATAGTCAATGGAAGTTACTAAAAGTAAGAAAGGAGTACCAACATGTTGAATTTACAAGCTATATGTCATAACTGTGTATGTTGTCCAAAAGACAATACTTTTTTGCATACGCTAATTCAGCATGACGTACTTCGATATATTTATAGTTAACTTGGTTTTTTAATTTAGCTATTTTAAGGATCTACGAACTGAATTGGTTCGTGGATCCTTTTTTGTTTGGTCTTTGGGAGGGTAAGATCTTATGAATTGGTCAATCATACAACAAGCGTTGCCAGTATTTGTCCATGCATTTGGACTCACAATTTGGCTATCGCTAATTGGAATAATAGGTTCAATTATTGTTGGAATAATCGCTAGCCTGACGCAATATTTTAAAGTACCAGTACTCAGTCAAGTCATGACAGCATATGTTGAACTAGCACGAAACACACCACTTTTAATTCAATTATTTTTCCTGTACTACGCTTTTCCAGTTATCGGAATAAAAATGTCCGCAGAAGTTTGCGGCATTATCGGTTTAATTTTCTTAGGTGGAGCATACATGGCTGAGGGATTTACTGGTGGCTTTAATGGAATTTCTACGAGTCAAATTAATAGCGGAAAAGCATTGGGGATGAGTCGTTTTCAATTAGCTCGCTATGTTGTTTTTCCGCAAGGCTTTGCCTTAAGCATGCCTGCCTTAACAGCTAATATTATCTTTTTAATTAAAGAAACATCAATTTTCTCAGTAATTGCGATTCCTGAATTAACCAACACGGCCTTAGATTTAATTGGAATGTATTACCGTTCTAATGAATATTTATTAATGCTGGTTATTGCATACGCAATTATCTTGATCCCAGTAATTCTTTTATTAACTTGGCTTGAAAGGAGAGTTCGTTATGGTGCATTCGGGAATTAATGTTTTATTTGAAGGAAGTAACTTCGCCCGTTTAATGGCTGGTCTTTGGACCTCAATTTGGATCGCAGCTATTTCATTAATAATCGGTTTAGCAATTGGTATTATTTTCGGTATTCTGCGAACTTTATCTAATAAATTCATTCGTTTTATTCTGCGAGTTTATCTAGAATTCTTCCGAATAGTACCTACGATCGTTTTACTTTACCTGGTTTACTATATTTTGCCGCGAACTTTTCATGTTAATTGGCCAGCAACCTGGATGGCAGTTTTAGCATTTTCACTATGGGTAGCTGCCGAATTTAGCGATATTGTTCGCGGAGCAATTGAATCAGTTCCTAAGAGTCAACGAGAATCTGGTTTAGCACTAGGTTTAAGTAAAATTCAGCTGTTTAGATATGTTCTGCTTCCTCAGGCAATTAAACTTGAACTACCCGCTACGATTAATTTAGCAACGAGAGTAATTAAGACAACTTCACTTTTACTGGTTATCAGCATTATGGAAGTAATCAATGTTGCCCAGCAAATTATCGAAGCAAATAACCAACAATATCCAACTGGTGTTTTCTGGGTTTACGGTTTGATCTTTATTTTATATTTCGTTCTCGATTACCCATTATCAGCTTGGGCTAAGAAATTAACTAATGAAAGAAAATAGGTGACTATTATGACTGAAGAAATTTTAAAAGTTGAGCATTTAAATAAGTTTTATGATGAACGACAAGTTTTACATAACATTAATTTTTCACTGAAAAAGGGTGAAGTATTAACATTACTTGGACCATCTGGTTCTGGTAAAAGTACCTTACTTAGAACTTTGAATGGATTAGAAGATTATAAAAATGGATCAATCTATTTCCACGAGAAGAAGATTGATCCTAGTCCTAAAGAATGGCAAATCTTGCGACAAAAAATCGGTATGGTTTTCCAAAGTTACGATCTCTTTCCAAATCTAACCGTGATAGAAAACGTCTTACTTGCTCCAGTAAAGGTACAAAAACGTGATGAAAATGAAGTTAAAGAAGAAGCAATTAAATTACTAAAGCAAGTTGGATTAGAGCAATATCTAAATGCTTATCCTAGAGAATTATCAGGTGGTCAAAAACAACGAGTAGCCATAGTTCGTGCATTGGCAATGAAACCTGAAATCATGCTTTTGGATGAAATCACCGCATCCCTCGATCCCGAAATGGTACGCGGAATTGAGGAAATCGTTGAGCTCCTTTCTAAACGTGATCACATGACAATGATTATCGTTACTCACCAAATGAATTTTGCTTCCCGAATTGCAGATGAAGTACTCTTTTTGGAAGATGGCCATATTTTAGAAGATACACCAGGAAAAGAATTCTTTAATCATCCTCAAACGCAAAGAGCAAAAGATTTCCTAGACAGTATGGATTATTAAGGATAAAGCCAATGAAAAAGAAAAATATTTTTAATATTATTATGGGCATCGTTGCTCTGATAGTGGTAGTGAGTGCTGCTTATTTTGGCTTCACACAACCTAATTTAAATAGCGGTACTGCTGGCAGCCGTTGGAGCAATGAAAACGGTATTTCAGAAATTAAACGCCGTGGCTATATCAGAGTTGCAGTTTTTGGAGACTTACCACCATACGGTTGGGTAAATGACCAAGGCAAAAGAGTAGGGTATGATGTTTACTTAGCGCGTAGAATAGCTAAAGATTTAAACGTTAAAATTCGTTTTATTCAAGTAAATGCCAATAATCGTGTAGATACTTTGAATTCAAACAAAGCGGATATAGTTTTAGCTAACTTTACAGTAACGCCTGAACGTAAGGATGTAGTTGATTTTGCCAAGCCTTATATGAAGGTGTCAGTGGGTGTAATTTCGCCTAAAAACGCGCCAATCAAAAGTGCCCAAGAATTAAAGGGTAAAAAATTGATTGTCACTAAGGGTACGACAGCCGAAAACTATTTTGCTAAACAATCTGGTGTTGACTTATTAAAATTTGACTCTAAGACGCAGCAGTTCAACGCGCTAAAAAATGGCCGTGGTGCAGCCTTAGCTGATGATAATTCATATCTTTATGCTTGGGTTAAGAAAAATCCGAAGTATGTAGTCGGCATTAAAAGTATTGGGTCACGCCAGTATGTGTCTCCAGCTGTAAAGAAGGGCAATCTCTCATTATTAAAATGGACCAATCAAGAAATAACTAAGTTAACTCAGGAAGGCTTCTTTGTAAAAGATTATCAAACAGAACTTGCACCATACTTTGGAAAGGATATTAAGCCAACCGACATTATTTTGAAATAAGTTAAAAGAGAACTTCGAAAACGAGGTTCTCTTTTTTAATACCATCATCAAAAAAATAAATGATGTTTTATTTGTATTAAGGGATTGATAACAATGAGACTGAAAAAGAAGAACTTACACTTAAACCAAGAAATTGAACAACACTACAGCTTTAGAAAATTAGCATCAGGTGCGTTGGTTTCCGCAATTATTGGTGCGTTTTTCATAGGGATTAAAACTGAAACAGTTTCAGCTGCTGTAGACAATAATGCTACTCAAGTAACTGTTAAAGAAACAAGCTCTCAAACTTCAACAGATAATTTAGATGTAAATACTGACAGTCACAGTTCTGATAAGACATTAGATAATACTCTTACATACGATAATCAAATTATTAAAAAAGAAACAAATAATACAGAAGCAGAACAGGTTACACAAACTACTGACAAGGAAGAGACTACTACTCAACCAACACAAATTAGCCAAAATGATACTGCCAAGATTAATGTAGAAAAAGATCCTAAACAAGAAACGATCACTACTTCAAAGGCATCATCAGTAGATGCAACTAAACAATTATTAGAATCAAAAACTGAGTCAACCGCTAAATCAGTAACTTTCGGAAATGGCGGTGCTACATTATCAATTAGTCGCAATACAATAGGTGCGACTGGTGATACCACAGCAATTGCTGTTGATTTCAACGTTTCTAATCCAAAAAAGGGCGATCAATATCAAATTGTAATTCCTAAAGGAACTTATGGTATTGGTACTGATGGACAAAATATTCAGTCTGGTGGTACAACTACGATCGCTAATGATGAAGATAAATGCATCATCACTAACACATTTACTGATGATAATGCCGGTACAATTCACCAACAATTTACTTTAAATCCAAGTAATAATTATGGCAGTCAGGATACACCAATGGAATTTATTGGTGATGTACTCAAGAAAATAACCATCACTAAAAAAGATGAAGCTGGAAATTCCGAAACTAAAGAATTGAACTTGACACAAGTTGTTAGTCCAGAAATGAATCCTACATTTAAGCGTACAAGTCCTATAGCTGATTCTGTACGAGCTTTGCCAAATACTGACTATACCTATGAACTTGACATTAATGAAACAGACGGCGTAGCCAAAGGTCTTGATTATTCTAGCAAAAAAGTTAATTCTACAGTGAACACTAATACCATTATTACAATTCCTGTACCTGATAGTTTTGTGTTGAACCAAGATAAAACTTACACGATTAATGATTTTGGCGATCAAACAACTATTACTCAAGCTGTTGGACCCGGTGGCACTATTGTTATTCATGTGCCAAAGCGTAGTGGTCGTCAACATTGGAACAATGGTAGTTTTGGTTATAGAATTGTAGGTCACTATGCTGTTGCTCAGTCAGTTGACGATACTGTAATCAAGGCAGATAAAACAATTCATATCGATCAAACTATCATAAAGGCAGACGGTTTCTTATTAGAGATTTAGATCAACCTTGGACTGAAACTTTACTAGGTAGTAAGCCAAACAATGAAGTACCAGAAATCACACTATCTGCGGATGTTTATGCGGACTCACATCAAATTCCACAAGATGTTGACCCTTCCAAGCTGGTTAACTTTTTTGGTTTTTAAAATACAACCAATCAAGATATTACTACTGCTAAAATTACGCTTACTTTTCCTGATGGTTTAAATATTAATCACTTAGATACTCCATACGATCCAGTTAATTTACCTGACACCATGCCTATACAATAACTTATACCGATGGTCAAACAAACTCTGAGACTATTCAAGCCGGTCAAAGTATTGAAGCCACGGATAATCAAAGTATTGCCAAGGTTGTCATTACACCTAACGTGATTTCTGCTGGTGCTATTTTTAACGGTGATAATCGAATTAAAGCCTACGGTACAGTTAATAAGACATTAAAGGCTGGCACACCAATCAAAGACGGTTACGAATTCGATTCCAAAATTGGTTTTGTTTATAGTGGCCTAATTAAAGGCAATGAAAATAGTTGGGTATTTGCAAGTCCTTTATATGCTAGACAAAATTTAGCAGAGCCTAAAACTAGTGTGGGAACTTATTATGAATAACATAAGCGCATGCCTGGTGATAACGATGCAGGATTTCTTTCAGTTTACAGTAATGCAGATAGAAATGCCACTTCTCATAGCGTGCTTGAACCAATTTTCTATTATGTTTTGCCAGAAGGTACCGTTTATAATGGTAATTTTGATCGTAGTTGGAAACAACCTGCGGAACAACAACCAAAGATTACTCACTTTACGGTTGATGACCAAGAAGTAGTGAAGCTTGATTACACTGGTACAGGCTATATCTTTGATACTACCGCTGTTCATAACAATGATGTTCATATTAATAACTTACCTTTGGCTGTCTCATAAATGGGCGATTTACATGTACAGTCCTCATATTAAGATGCTTGAGACACCAGCCAAAGATTATTCAGATTGGAAGAGCACTCAAACTGAAGGAAAATCTGACAATGTTTATGTCTTAGGTAATGGTAACTGGACCATTAGTACTGCTCAACAAGTCCACATTGCATCAGGTATTAAGGGAGCAAGCGATGCATTTGCAGTTGATAATACTATTGCTGATGATAAAAATCCTGGGGCATTAGAATATGACTTGAGAATCGACAACAATTTGCAAAAAGTTAATAACGGAGTGGCGGTCATTAATATTAACGACGAGGCCGACAATAACTTCAATTTCACAATGACGGCTCCTGTTAATGTACCTAATGACATTAAAGTTTTATATTCTACATCATTACTTTCAATTTATGAATACAAAATATGTTAATCTTTCCCACGGTAATATCTTTTAAGTTCTTGATATAAAGAACTATTTTCTAGCAAGTATTCATTATAGTGAAAAATTCATAGTATTTTCTGGCAGAAAGGTTGCATTATTGTGACTACAATTGTAAACTAATAAATGTTAGGAGTCTACAAACGTAAACTTAGAATTCAATTAATGGAGGAAGCCAATTGAAGGATGCAAAGAATGTAACCATCACCGATTCTGAATGGATGGTTATGAAAGTAATTTGGACAATGGGACATGCGACTAGTCGTGAACTAATTGATGCTATGAACGAATTAGAAGGCTGGTCAGCCTCAACAACCAAAACGCTACTTCACAGGTTGATTCAAAAACGGGCGGTTGCGCAGCATGGCGGCAGTCGACCATTCACGTATAAGCCGGTTGTTGGCGAGAAGGAATCAATGGCCGTAGCGGCAGATGATTTGTTTGACCATATGTGTGCGATGCGGGCTGGTTCAACAATTGCCGGCGTTATTCAGTCAAGGGAACTCTCACGGGCGGATATTGCGAACTTACAGGCGATTCTAGCTGAAAAGGCCAAAACAGCGTCCGAGGAAGTTCAGTGTAACTGCTTGCCAGGTGATCAAACGTGTTAAGACTGTGGTGTTCTGTTTACGTTTAGGATTGCTGCACAAAAATCCCGAGCCCGGGGATTTCCACACAAGGAACTTATATTTAGGCTTCTAACCGCTTTGCTACGCACACTTATTTTTAGGAGGGTCGATAATCATGGAAAATAAAGAGGAACATATGAACATGAAAAACATGAGTGCTAAGAATATGGAAAATAATGAATCAAATATGAGTCATATGGATCACGATATGACCGAAACGGATCACAGCCAAATGAACATGAATCACGGTGATATGGATATGGCTGGGACCGACATGATGATGCACGGTGGCTCAATGATGCATATGGGGAATTTGAAAGTTAAATTTTGGGTCTCCGTTGTCTTAGCGATTCCAGTTTTACTGTTAGCACCAATCATGGGTTTAAACGTTTCCATCCTTAGTTTCAGTTCACCGCTAATTGTTGGCATTATCATCGTTTTGTTTGATACGGCACTTTACTTTTATGGCGGAATGCCCTTTTTAAAGGGAGCTAAAGCGGAAATTCAGAATAAATCTCCTGAAATGATGACGCTAGTAACCCTTGGAATTTCCGTTTCGTATTTCTACAGTTTGTACGCATTTATTGCCAACAACTTCTTGAACCCGGCAAATCCTGTAATGGATTTTTCGTTCGAACTTGCAACCCTGATTTTAATTATGCTTCTAGGACACTGGATTGAAATGAATGCATTGATGGGGGCTGGGAATGCATTACAAAAGATGGCGGCTCTGTTGCCTAAGACGGCTCATCTAGTTACAGATAATGGTGAAACAAAAGAAGTGCCAGTATCTGATTTAAAAGTTGGTCAAGCTTTCCAAGTGCGTTCAGGTGAGAGTATTCCAGCCGATGGTGTTATTACGGCTGGGGAGTCGACCGTGAATGAAGCACTGGTAACCGGTGAATCTGCTGCCGTTACCAAGAACGTTGGCGATAAGGTCATTGGTGGTACAATCAACAATAACGGGACGCTAACGGTTAAAATTAGTGGTACTGGTGACTCCGGCTATCTTTCTCAAGTAATGAAAATGGTTCGAAATGCCCAGCAAGCTAAATCTAAAGCAGAAGATAAAGCTGATTTAGTTGCCAAGTATCTATTTTACGCGGCACTTAGTGTTGGGATTATTGCTTTCTTTGCCTGGTTACCCCAGGGATTGGCGACTGCAATGACGATCATGGTGACCGTCTTCGTGATTGCTTGCCCGCATGCATTAGGATTAGCGATTCCATTAGTGGTTTCTCGTTCTACTACGATTGGCGCTCAAAATGGGCTATTAGTTCGAAATCGCCAAGCCATTGAAGCAAGTCAACATGTTAGCCACGTTCTCTTGGATAAAACTGGCACGTTAACAGAAGGTAAATTTACGGTGAATGCATTGATTCCAAATAATGGGATTGACGAAACAACGTTATTAAGCCGACTGGCCGCCCTTGAAAATAATTCGACTCATCCGCTGGCCCAAGCAATCATTGCTGAAGCCCAAGCGAAGGACATTGAAGTCGTTGCGGCTGAAAAGTCTCAAAATATTCCGGGTGTTGGTATTTCCGGTAATATTGATGGCACTGACTATATGATTGTTAATGGTAACTATTTAACAAAGCAAGGGATCAGGTTTGACAAAGCCGCTGCTGATAAATGGGCTGCTAAGGGTAATTCCGTCAGCTTCCTATTGCAGGGCACCCAAGTTCAAGGAATGGTTGCTGAAGGCGACACCATCAAAGCGAGTGCTATGGAATTAATTAGTGGTCTTCAGAGGCGAGGAATTACCCCCGTAATGCTCACTGGCGATAATCCAAAAGCCGCGGAACACGTTGCTAACTTACTAGGATTGACTGAATTCCATGCAGGCCTATTACCAGATGATAAGCAAAAGATTATTGCTGATTATCAAGCAAAGGGCAATCACGTCATCATGGTTGGTGACGGCGTAAATGACGCACCAAGTCTTTCCGCAGCCGATATTGGAATTGCAATTGGTGCCGGAACCGATGTTGCCATTGATTCCGCTGATGTTGTGTTGGTTAAATCAGAACCCAGCGATATTTTACATTTTCTTGATTTGGCTAAAATCACAAATCGGAAAATGGTTCAAAATCTCTGGTGGGGAGCAGGCTACAATATTGTCGCAATTCCACTCGCTGCCGGTGTGTTGTCATTTATGGGAATCACTCTAGACCCAGCCGTTGGTGCTGTGGCCATGGCGATGTCGTCAATTATCGTGGCAATTAATGCGATGGGATTGACTGGTAAAAAGATAAAAAACGTATAATTAAGTGATGACAAAAACTTATTATAGAAACAAAGCGAAAGGAAGTGAAACTATGTCACAATGGATTCTGATAGCCCTTCTTCTTCTAGCACACCCACTCATGATGCTATTTATGCACAAGGGTATGCACGGTGGCTCTGGTAGTATGGGCTGCTGTGGAAACAACACTCAACAAAATTCCAATAATACTGAAAAGCCACGTAAAAAAGTCAATTAACTTGTGGGTATATATTATATAAAAATATTAACTGGTAGTCGCGGTGATGAGGTCCGTGAACACCTTTACGAAAATGGTCAAAGACGGGTTGGTCCTCGTATACTAAAGAAAAATACAGTGACAAACAACGGAGAATTTCACCCTGTACCTGGAAATATAGTTCTCATTCCCTTAAAAGGGACGGTGAAACTGACCACACCAGATCAAGAATGTACAATCAAAAATGGTCAACTTGCAATACTTGGACCAACTGATAGTTTTTACTTAACTGCAATTGATGATGTTGAATTTGTCGGTGTTGTTGATATTAAATAGCTCAAAAAGAGTGTCACATGGCACTCTTTTTTATATATGCTGGCTTCTCCATATTTACGACACATATGACTGTTTTAATAAAGTGTATTTCAAAAAAATAGAGGAGAAAGACCAGCTGGTAGTTTGGTCTTTTTTCTCTTGAAAAAAATGCATTCTAAATAGTTAATTCATTTTCTTGTGGTTAAGCTAACACTAGCCTGCCCCGCTCGGGTAGAGTTCTGCATGAGATGCGCTCGCTATGCAATAGCCCGTCGGAGGTTCTTCTAGCCGGGTAATAGGCGCAGAAAAATAGCAGTTCTCCCCAGTAGGAAGGGAGAACGCTACTACCTCGTAGAGCCCACACTTTACCTTGCAAAGTATAGTGGGTTATACTTTACTTGGAAGTAATCACCGAATTCCAGTTAGAAACTATTTTGTAACTACGTTTTGAGGAGGATAAAATGCTTTCTTACGTGCGGCATTACCCACTAGCGATAGCTAAATTAATGTGTCTGTGCTCCCCTAAAATCTGCTGATTTATTACTGACTAATACAGGAGTTTTTTTATGGGACAGACAATCATATCTGCTATTGGTGTTTATATTTCCACCAGTATAGATTATTTAATTGTTTTGATTATTTTATTTGCACAGCTATCACAGAATAAACAGAAATAGCATATTTATGCGGGGCAATATCTAGGCACGGGCTTACTTGTAGGGGTGAGTTTAGTTGCTGCTTATGTCGTCAATTTCGTGCCTAAAGCATGGATGGTTGGATTGCTTGGTTTAATCCCTATCTATTTAGGGATTCGCTTTGCAATTGTTGGAGAAGGTGAGGAAGAAGAAGAGGAAGAAACTATTGAAAGATTAGAACAAAGTAAGGCAAATCAACTGTTTTGGACAGTTACATTGCTGACAATTGCGTCTGGCGGAGATAATTTAGGTATCTATATACCTTATTTTGCTTCGTTAGATTGGGCACAGACCCTCGTGGCGTTGCTTGTGTTCGCAATCGGCGTAATTATCTTTTGCAAGCTTAGTCAGGTGCTATCCTCTATTCCGTTAATATCCGAGACAATTGAAAAATACACGCGAATCATTGTGCCCTTAGTATTCATTCCACTTGGACTATACATCATGTATGAAAGTGGCACGATAGAGACTTTTCTAAACTTTATTTTATAGATAAAAAAGCCCCTTAAATGATATGACCCCCGAAATTAGTGTTCTAATTTCGGGGGTTATTTTCATGACTAAATACACTAAAGAAATCAAACTTGCTATCTACCACGAATGGGTAAATAATCACAGAAGAGGCACCTACCTTAGCCGGAAATATGGGATGGGGCGTGGAGGAATCCAGTATTTGGTGGACTTGATTCAAAAACATGGTGAAGATATTCTGGATCGCCCTCAACAGAAATATACTGCTGATTTAAAGCTTGCTGCCATTGATAGAGTTCTGCTAGGCGGTGAAGCACTTAGACAGGTTTCTCTAGACTTAGGACTTACAAATACAGGCATTCTTGCAAATTGGCTTCGCTCTTTTAAAGAAAACGGGTATACTGTCATTACCAAGAAGAAAGGTAGATCAACCCAAGAATGCCCAAAAGCAAGGACAAACAGTGGATCAAAGAACTGGAAGAGCAGGTAAAGAGGCTTACAGTCGAGCTTGCATACATAAAAAAATTGGAGGCCTTAATTCACGTAAGAGCCAAGAAAAGAAGAATTAGCTCGTGCAATCAATGAATTAAGGCAAGAATTGCGGCTTAGCGTTAAGTACATTATCGACGTTATCAATGCCAACCCTGGATTGCCTCATATCTCAAGAAGTAACTACTACTACCAAACCCATAAGCTTGATAAGGATTCTGGTAACCAGAAGCTGATGGATAGAATCAAAGAGATCTTTCTAGAACACAGCCAGCGCTATGGGTACCGGCGAATCTACGGACAGCTTCGCCGGGAAGACTATGAGGTCAACCATAAGAAGGTGCAGAGGCTCATGCAAAAGATGGGCTTATTCGCTATCTCAATCCGCAAGAAACGTAAATACAGCAGCTATTACGGCGTTCAGGGCAAAATCAAGCCAGACTTAATCAAGCGCAATTTCTACGCAATTATTCCCAACAGACATTGGTTTACCGACGTGACTGAATTCTATCTTAGAGATCAAAAGCTCTACCTTTCTCCAATTATCGATGGTTGTACCCAAGAAATCATCTCCTACAACATTTCTAGGCACCCAGACCTTAAGCAAGTGATGACTATGCTAAATGACGCATTTGAGAAGCACCCGGCTCTTAATGGGCTTATTTTCCACTCAAACCGTGGCTGGCAATATCAGCACCAAGCATATCGAGCTGCTCTGGCTAACAGAGGGATCGATCAGAGTATGTCCAGGTTGGGTAATTCTCTCGATGACGGTTTAATAGAAGGCTTTTTCGGCATTCTTAAGCGGGAGATGTTCTAAGGCCAAGAACATAAATACAAGGACTTAAATGAGTTTGAGAAAGCTATTCACAAATACATCGATTACTACAACAACGTAAGAATCAAGACAGGACGAAAAAGCAAAGAATAAGCCAAAGTGGTATGCCTTCTACTACTGATAAACCGGAAGGACACATTGGCGTAAGTGGTGATCCTATCACTTCTGATAAACCTGAATTTCCGATTGGCATCAGCGGCGATCCTATCACTACCGACAAACCGAAATTCCACATTGGTGTAAGTGGCAATCCCATTACTACGGGCAAGCCAGAATTTAAGATTCCAGAAGAACCGAATGTTCCTGAAGTGCCAGATACTCCTGACACAGATGAGCCTGATGAAACTATTCCACCAAAACCCGAATTAAACACCGAAGATTCTGACATAACAGTTAAGCCAGATGCTGAATCAAAACCAAAAGGTAAGTCCAATAACGAAAAATCTACCCGTAAGACTATTCAGCCAAAATCTGAAAAGCAACCTACTGCACCTAAAAAGCATTACAAGGTAAATTCAGCAATTAATACGCCTGAAAAGAATAAAATTATAGCAACTAATACCAAAATTGAATTGCCACAAACTGGTAATTCAGAGAACAGAAATACTAATTTAATTGCTGGAATTCTTTTAAGCTTAGGCACTGGTATATTGTCTAGTCTTGGGTTTAAGAAGCGTAAACACAATTAAAGATAAAAAAACAATCAAGTCTCACTTAAAAAAGAGATTTGATTGCTTTTATTTATTTCTTAAATTGATTTTTAACATATTCCGCATAGAGTGGGGTAGATTTGATTAAATCATCATGCTTACCATATCCCGAAACAGTGCCATGATCGATAAAGTAGATACGATCTGCATCAACAATCGTGCTTAACCGGTGTGCTATGACCAAAGTTATCCGATTTTTCATTAATCCACTCAGCGCCTTTTGGACCATTGCTTCTGATTCAGAATCCAAGCTAGCTGTAGCTTCGTCTAACATTAAAATCTTAGGATTGCGTAAAAATGCTCTAGCAATTGCGATTCTTTGACTACTATGTTGGCCGTGCATTTCACCCACGTTCAGTTAACTCAAATGGTGCTTGGGATGCTCTTACTCCATGGAGCTACTACAACTTCCCACTACAGCAAAGAATTGAAACTATCAAGTAACCTAAGTTAATCGTAACTGGTGAAAAAGCCCACTCACGTTACATGGCTGAAGAAGCTTATAACCCGATTAAAGGATCCAAAAGAACTGGTCATTGTGCCTAATGCAACTCACGTTGACTTATATGACCAAATGGATAAAATCCCATTTGATAAATTTGATGAATTCTTTAAAGAAAATCTTTAATTAACCAACATATTATATAATTCCATAACTGCAAAAAAACGAATAACGATAATCATTAATAATAATGAAAGTCGTTGCTCGTTTTTCTTTGTCTTCTGTTACAATATAGTAGACTTACAATTAGTTAGAAAGAAGCTTAATTATGATTCATAACTCCACCATTGATACTCAACTCAATCACAAGTCTATTCGAAAATTTAAGGATATCACCTTAAATCATGAACAACTAGAAACTTTATACACTGTCTTCAGCCGCACAGCTACTAGCATGTTCATGCAAAACGCATCCCTACTGCACATCACCGATGAAGCCAAAAAACAAAAGATCCAGGAACTTTGCGGTCAAAAATATGTTGGTGCTGAAGGAGACCTATTTATTTTTATTGTCGATCTTTACCGCAATCAGCAAATTAGAAAGCAACTAAACAAAGATGACGGTAGAGTACATACAACCGATATTTTCTTCCAAGCAATGGAAGATACATTGCTTGCTTTTCAAAATGTGGCTAATGCCGTTGAAAGCATGGATTTAGGTTATGTGCCTCTTGGTACAATCAATGATCATCCTTTGCAAATGCTAAAAACTCTTGATCTACCTAAGTTAACTTTTCCTGTTTTAGGGATGCAAGTTGGCGTGCCCGATCAAGAGCCACAATTAAAGCCACGTTTGCCACTTAAATTCATATGTTTTGAAGATTCATATCCAAAAGATTTTGATGTTAAAGATTTAAAGGACTACGATCAAGTCGTGACTACTTACTATGATTTACGTGATAGTAATCGCCGGATTGATTCATTTACTAAGCAAATTACGGGCGCTAAGCTCAATAATCATGAAACTGATCGTGATCAATTAGTAAAAGAATTACATCAACAAGAATTATGTCTTGATTGAATAGAGCTTGTGCCATATTTTTGGTAAAATCATTCATGAAGGAGTTCTTCTTTCTGTATGTTTTTTTGTTCAAACCAATCATACGAGAAAGGAACTCCTTTTTCTAATAGTTTAAGAAATTAATTTAAAGAATCATTCATCCTTACACAAACTATTTTACGGTCTCTTTTTTTGCTTAACATTAGGATACTGGTCTATTTTATTTAAGTCTTAATAAATATATTTGACTTAATCATTCTTAGCTAATTTCTCATATCCAGCTTTAGTAAAACGATTTAACATTTGCACACCATGGGCCCATTTTTCATTCTTTTGGAAATGATTGGCACGATTAACAGCGAAAGAGCCATGAATAATATACGTAAATAATGTTTCGGCATCTTCTTTACTTAACCCGGTTTTCTTAATAATTAAAGGCAAGACTTTACCTCGCTCATGAGCAACTATCCGACCAAGAATGTATTCACTTAAATCAGGATCCATTAATAGACTTTGATATTTATCTGAATCTCCGATCCGTTGACAAGCAGGTACTAAGGATTCATTTTTATTAAGATAATCAAAAGAATAGTGGTCCTCTGTATCTAATCCTGTAGCTGATTCCTGAACTAAAAATAGGACATCATTGAGAACGGCATTTAACACACAGTTATTGATGTGAAATGTAAATAGAAAGTAGAACGAGTAATATCAGCTTCACGACAAATTTGAGTAATAGTAACTTTAGAATATGATTTTTCTTTAACTAATTTAATAAAAGTATCTTTAATTACTCTAATTGTATAAAGTGTTCTACGATCTGTTTTTCTTCTTTTGATTTCTACCATAGCTTATTAACTCACAATCTTATTCTTTAATACTAAATCGTTCAATAATATCACCTTGATCAGGGAATAGCTGCAGCAATTTATCTTTTCTTGGCACATATATTGCGCCATCACTACCATCTGGTAGTTCGGTAGATATTTATGAAAATCCTACACCATTATTTTCAGCAGTTTCAATTGCAATAAAAGTTCCTGGATCAGCATAAAAACCACGAATTTCATTTTTGCTTTTATCAGGTCCTAATCTAACTTTATAATATTGTCCATTTTGAGTAAAGCAATGAATTACTGCAGCATCCCCAATAGAATACATCCAGGATTGACCATATTGAACTGTATGCAAAAGGGAAGGATGGTCTTTATCAATTTGACTACCTGGTCTAATGCCATTATCTACCATGTAATTAGGATAAAACAGCTGCATAACTTCATCCTGCTTTGCTTTTTGCTCAAGCGTTAATTGAGGTTCAGCTTTAGGAGTAGTAGGGCCTTGTGTTTTGGCGCCCTAACTTTTGCCAGTTGATAATTCCTAAAACTACACTAATCGAAGAGGAATATCCAATTGATTTTTCAGCAATTTTACTAGGTATCAACAATTCACCCTCGGAAAGAACTTTTTAAAAAGCGTATCTTGATTAGTAGTCACAAAATGCACTGGTTTATCGCCAATTAATTGTTTGAGATATTCATAAGTTAGTTTCTGCGGCGGAATTTTGAGAATCATTTTTAAAGATTCAAGCATAAAAGCCCGATGCTCTTCTTTGGAATTAAATTGAGTATAAAAGCCATTGAAGATACCTTCAAAATGATATTTATCATAAAAGTATTTCATACGCTTTATGAATAGAGGACTAGCAGAATACCAAAAATCCATTCCTGCCGCATTAGACATTCCACTTCCGGCTCCAACAATAATGGCATCTGCCTTTTTCACATGGTTTACTAATTCATCAATTTTATTCATATAATGTTTACCTCATTTTTTATTAGATTGTTTACTCTTATACATGCTGTATAGAACTTGATGTAAACATCATATGGTAAAGGGGTTAGGCAGTTAAGCACATTCACGGCAAAATGTCAGATTCAGATAATGGACAGATTTGAGATTATGTAGTGAATTTGCCTTTCATATTTTATTTTTGTATAGTTTGTTAAAAATATATGCAAAAAGGGGGAAGAAAAGATATGACACTTATTTACTCCAGAAAAGCTAATATAAATGATATTGATAGTATTATGCCAATCATCGATGACGCTAAGGCATTTTTAAAGAAAGCTGGTAGCACGCAGTGGCAAAGCGGATATCCTAATAAGCAAACTATCACTCAAGACATAGAAAATAATGTTGGGTGGGTTTTAGTTGTTGATCACCAGATAGCAGGTTATGCAGCTGTGATTGCTGGAATTGAACCCACTTATCAAGTAATAGATGGTCAATGGCATAATGATCAAGATGAATACGCAACCATCCACCGAATGGCTATTAGCAGCCAATATCGCGGGATGCATCTAGCAAATTACTTTTTCTCTAATTTAATTTCATTACAAGTGACAAACAATATATCTAACTTTAGGATTGATACTTTTAAGAAAAATGCAGTTATGCAGCATTTAGCTAAAAGTAACGGCTTTACTATCAGAGGAACGATAAAAGTAGATGATCCGATCGATCCCGAAAGAATTGCTTTTGAATTAAATTTATAAAGCATATCAGTTTACTAATTTATCTGTATCCGCTACCATGGGAGTATAAGCAACGTTGTATGTTTTAAATCCTAAGGAGGATTTTTATGAAATATCAAAAGACTAAAGAAATTTTAAATCAAGCAATTGCTGACCTTAGTCAATTACAAATGGTAGTACGTCAACAACACTGGTACATGCGTGGACCAGAATTTTTGAACTTACACCCATACTTAGATGAAGTAATGGAAGAATTAGACGACCAACGTGACTTAATCGCTGAAAGATTAATCACCATTGATGGTTCTCCATACTCAAGCTTGGCAGAAATGGTAGATCATTCTACAATTGAAGCTCATCCTGGCAAATGGGGCACACCTACTACAGAACGTTTTGCGACTATTGTTGATGGCTATCATCACTTGGAACACCTTTACGAAAAGGGAATTAAAGCCGCAGATGAAGAAGGAGACTACAGTTCAAGTGATATCTTAACTACTTGCCACAATGACCTCGAAAAGAGAATTTGGATGATGACAGCTGAGATTAATCAAGCTCCTGGAATTGATGAATAATTTAAAATAAATTCAAAACAAAAAAGACAGTAAGCTAGAAACATGCTTACTGTCTTTTTGTCATCTAATATCTACTTGTTCTTTTTCAAATATCTCACTCAACTTTTTAACTAATACTATCTATTAGCATTCTCCCCACAATATAAAAGTCCAGAAAAAGGGTGATTCACTCTCTAACAAGAATTGTACCAAATTAAACAAAAAGTTGATACTATTTTTTAATTATCTAAATTTATATTTTGTTCATTTGAATCATCACCAAAAAATTCGACTAAGACATCCGCATCAGGATACAGTTCGGGATGCAGATTTAAATATTCTTTTATATTGTTACAATATTCTATAT
>NZ_PCYT01000024.1:0-25262 GCF_002553735.1 Lactobacillus sp. UMNPBX17 | reverse complement strand
ACCAGACGGCTTTTATATTTTATCAAATCTCAAATCCTTTGTCAAGAACTTTTTTTGATTTGTTTTTTTCATCATCAGGCGATTTCTTTATCACCCGACGACAGTTAAATATACTACACGGTCAATCCTTATTCGTCAAATCCTAGTTTTTGTTCGAATTAAACATGAAACGCTAGGTAACGTTGTAACAATTACTATTTATATTGTCTTTTTCAAATCTCATATATCTTGTTAATTTAATTACTTTTCAAATAAATAGTTCGTCTTTTGCTGTATTTTAGTCTTAAATTCATCAAAATTTTTTCAAAAAAATTTTGATTTTTTGCATTTTTGCTATTTCAGGGCGAACAAAAAGACCCAAGAACGCTAATTCTTAGGCCTTTTTCTAATTATTTTCTTCTACTAAATCAAACTTGATTCTTTAGTAATCTTCTTCATACCATTCATGTATGGTACAAGAACATCAGGAACAGTTACTGAGCCATCTTCATTTTGGTAGTTTTCCAAAATTGCAGCTACTGCTCTACCTACAGCTAAACCAGAACCGTTCAAAGTGTGTGCTAAGTGAAGCTTGCCATCTTCGTCACGGTAACGAATTTGTGCACGACGAGCTTGGAAGTCAGTACAGTTAGAACAACTTGAAATTTCACGATACTTGTCTTGTGCAGGCATCCAAACTTCAAGGTCGTAGGTCTTTGCACTAGTGAAACTTGCATCCCCAGTTGACAAAGCAACTACGTGGTATGGCAAGCCCAACTTTTGCAATAAGTGTTCGGCATTGTGAGTTAACTTTTCAAGTTCATCCCATGACTCATCAGGCTTACATACCTTAACCATTTCAACCTTGCGGAATTCGTGCATTCTGATTAAACCACGAGTATCACGACCAGCTGAACCTGCTTCACTTCTAAATGCTGGTGATAAAGCAGTTACGTTGATTGGCAACTTGTTTTCATGAATGATTTCATTTCTAAAATAGTTTACCAAAGGAACTTCAGCAGTTGGAATCAAAGTCAAATCACGTGGCTTATCTGGATCGTCGTTATCTACGATAGTGTAAACATCTTCGTGGAATTTAGGGAATTGACCTGTACCTTGCATTGATGCATCGTTAACAAGGTATGGTGGAATAACTTCGGTGTAGCCATCCTTAGTGTTTTCATCAAGGAAGAAATTAAAGACAGCACGTTCCAAAAGTGCACCTGCACCAATGTAGTAAACAAAACGTGCACCTGAAACTTTAGAAGCACGATCCCAGTCTAAAATACCAAGGTCAGTACCAATGTCCCAGTGAGCTTTTGGCTTGAAGTTGAACTTAGTTGGTTCATCCCACTTACGAACTTCTTCGTTGTAGCTATCATCAGGGCCGATTGGATCTGAATCTGCTGGGAAGTTAGGCAATCTAAGCAAAATGTAGTTTTGCTTTTCAGTTAATTCAGCAACTTCTTTATCTAAATCCTTGATTTCCTTACCTACTTCACGCATAGCTTGAATAGCATCACTTGCGTCTTCTTTGTTGCGCTTCTTTTCAGCAATTTGCTTAGAAACGTCATTACGCTTAGCCTTTAATTGTTCACTCTTGGTTAAATCCTTACGACGCTTAGCATCGATTTCTACCAATTCATCCAATTCTTCTGGCTTAATGCCACGTGTAGCTAACTTTTTCTTTGACCAATCGAGATTCTCACGAATCACCTTAATATCAAGCATTAAAAAACCTCCATAATGCAAAAAAAAGAGCCGACTCATCCCTTGCTTGGGACGAATCGGCTCTTACACAGCTTCGCGGTACCACCCATCTTCAGTCTAATATAGACTGCACCTCTTAATAGACGGATAACGACGCCAAACCGTGCAACTATTAATTGCCCATCTTAACGAAATCTGGAAACGACATCCATTCACTCGCACCAACCGTGAACTCTCTGAAGCAGTCTTAGGATTTCATGTTTGCGTCTATTTTAAGCCATTCTGCTTGTTTGAGCAAATAATATTTTTCTTGATACGAAAAAAGTGTACTAATCTGCGAATAATCTACGGTATAAACATACTGAAATCCTAGTTTTTCCAACAGTTTCTGCGACTTTTCATTATTTACAAAAGTGCCTGCCCAAATTTCTTTTTGTCGTTTCTTTTTAAAAGCATAATTTAAAATTAAACGCAGCGCTTCCGTCATATAACCATGGCCTTCAAAAGCCTGATCTAGCAAAAAGCCAACTTCTTTTGTTTTTAATAAGCCGCTTTGTTCATCTAAACCACGTTCATATAATTCAATCAAGCCAATCGTCTGATCATTTTGACGCAGACAAATAATATAGCTCTCTGGACGGGCCATATACTGCTCTACGCCCCGCTGGGCTTCTTCTATATTTTGATAATTCTCAAAGGCAGCCAGATTATGATAGCGGGCATTTCTGCCCCACTTCAATAATTGTTCTGCATCTTTTTCTTCAAATCTTCTTAAATATATTCTCTTTGATTCCAGCATTATTTACCCATCAACTTCAGCAGCCATTCGGCACCATACTGCAAGCCAAAGCTATAAGCAATAATTGTCCACGGCTTGCCTAAAACAATTATCCAAAAATAAGTCCAGAACTTCATTTTAGTTAAGCCCGCAAGCAAACAAAGCACATCATCAGGCGCAGCAGGTGCAACAATACAGATGGCAAAGAACCAATTAAACTTCTTCTGATTTTCAGTCCACTTCATATATTTGTCTAACGTTTTTTCCGACACAATATGCAAAATGAATGGACGACCATAGTGCCGTGCCAAAAAGAAGTTAATAATCGAGCCAATACAAATTCCGACATAATTATAGATAAAACCGGCAATTGGTCCAAAAAAGACTACTCCGCCTAGTAGCGACACACCACCTGGAATAATAGGAATTACCACCTGAACAATCTGGATCAATACGAAAATAATCGGTCCCACAATTTGTTTATTGGCTAAATAAGCACGCATCTTATCTTGATCAGTAAATATCCCTAATCGATACCAATAGATGACCAACAGAATAATTACTAATCCACAAACCACTGTAGCAATATTAATTAATTTTCGACTCGCCTTAGCTGACAAATGATGCATCTTTTTCGCCTTCTTTCAGAACTTTAATACACTAATTCTATCAAAAAACTAAAAAAGCCTTTATTAACTTATCTGCTTTTTAATTAATATATAATATTCTTGATATTACAAATGAAAGGAACACAAATCATGGTTGTCATTAAAAATAATATTATTTATGACGAGAATAAAAAATTAGGAGCTGATATCTACTACCCAAATGATACAACTTCTGAGACTAAAATTTTAATCTTTTGGCATGGTGGCGGCTGGTTCCGCGGAGATAAAAAAGACGTTAAAAAGATCGGCATTAATTTAGCTAATGCAGGGTTCATGACTTTTATTCCTAACTATAGCTTAGCTCCAGCTGCTCATTTCCCAGCTGCTCATGATGATGCACTTCATTTTGTCAATTGGCTATTAGACTCTGATTACACTGATAATGATGATATCAAAAATATAGTCCAGATCGGTGCTAGCGTCGGCGGGACAATGGCATTATACGTAGCTGGTAAGTATGGCTTTCCAACTGTAACTTGGTCTGCTCCTGTTGAATACACTAATTGGATTAAAAACCATCAGGAGGTTAAACCTTCACCACAAGCAAAAGAAGATTTTGGTATCACTGATCCTACTCAAATTAGAGCCTCCTTTTACAAATACTTCACTTTAACTTATACCGGCTCAGATAAATCTGATATTTTACAAAAGCTTGATGCTCAATCATATGATTTTTCTAATTTAAATAAATTAATGATGATTAACTCTGCAGATGAACTGACGCCATTATCCACTACGCTAGATTTTATTAAATTCTTAGCTAAGCAAAATCATGGCGTCCAATTATTGGTTATTCCAGGACATGGTCATGCCATGGATTATAGTCAGGATTACATTGATGAATCCCTCGACTTTTTGTATCAAACAATTAAGAGACAAAAATAATGATAATCGATATTAAAAAATTCATTCAAATACGCAAAGCACAGAAACTATCACAAACTGATCTTTGTCATGGCATCTGTACGCAATCAACTTTAAGTAAATTTGAAAATAATGGGCAAGTACCTTCCCTAAAAATTCTCAATCAGTTATGCGATCGTCTGCACATTGAAGTTGGCTACATTATTAACCGTAGTGATGAGCAGCGAATCACGCAGCTATTATTTGATGCAGATTTTGCATTTATTAACTTTGACTACACTAAAATTTTGAACTTATTGTCCGAAGTTAGTGAAGATACGCTTAAACGTAAAGAAGATCAGGTACACTATCAATTTTTACGGGGACAATATGCTCTGAAAAGTGATCGCAACGAAATAAGTGCCTTGTTCTATTTCAATAATATTCTGACAACTAAAGATTTACCTAAAAACGATATCTATCACTTGCTCGCACTCAATGGTTGTAGTCAGATTTATGCAAAACAAGGTGAAATGCAAAAAGCAGAGCATTATTACAGCCAAGTACTCAAAAATATAAAAAGCGTTGAAATCAACAATCCACTGACCACTTTGCATGCCCTTGCCATTTTATGCGATGCCAGTGAATTCTATGGTCAACGCGAAATGTACAAAGAATCTAATTCACTTTTGCGTTATGCCTACAAGATCGGAACTGAAAAACACGTAATTTTTTACATGGCAAGAATTCTTTTGCAACAAGGTGTCAATGATATAGCCCAAAATAAAAATAAAGAAATCATTAGCCAGCACTTGTATGATGCCTGTGCTTTTGCCCGTATCAATCGTAATAATATCACGCTAAACAAGGCTCGAAAGCTAATTAAAAATTTAGACGATGTAAAATAGCTGAGTTTTTAATGTAAACGTTTTATAATAAAAACAGAGCTTATGCGGATAAACTTTTAATTGAACGGGAGAAAATAAAATGTCTAAATATCAATCAATTAATCCATACACTAACGAAGAATTTGCTAGCTATGATAACCCTACTGCTGAGCAAGTAGAAGAAGCTATTAATCTAGCACATACTTTATACAAAAAATGGCGTCATGAAGACCCAAGTGAACGTGCTAAGTTTTTACATAAAATTGCTGATGCTTTTCGCGAGCATGAAGACGAATTAGCTAAGATGATGACCCTGGAAATGGGGAAAGTGCTGCGTGAATCAAAAGAAGAAGTCGAGTTATGTGCTTCTATTTGTGATTATTATGCCGATAACGCTGCTGCAATGCTTGAGCCTACTCCGATTAAAAGTGATTTAAGAAATGCATATTATCTAAAACAAGCTACTGGTGTAATCATGGCGTGTGAGCCATGGAACTTCCCAGTATATCAAGTTGTACGTATATTTGCTCCTAACTTCGTTGTGGGTAATCCAGTTTTACTTAAGCATGCTCATAATGTTCCAAGCTCAGCTGCGTTAATTGCTAAAATTATTAAAAGAGCTGGTGCACCAGAAGGAAGTTTGATTAATCTCTTTCTTAGCTATGATCAATTGGCAAATATTATTGCTGATCCACGCATTCAAGGTGTTGCCTTAACTGGTTCAGAGCGCGGCGGTAGTGCTGTAGCTGAAGAAGCTGGCAAGAACTTAAAGAAGTCTACAATGGAATTAGGCGGTAATGATGCCTTTATCGTACTAGATGATGCTGATCCAAAATTATTACGCAATGTTTTAAGGGATGCTAGAACTTATAATGGCGGTCAAGTATGTACTTCATCTAAGAGAATTATCGTTGAAAAATCCCGTTATGATGAAGTTCTAGACGACTTAAAGAGTATCTTCTCTGAATTAAAAGCTGGCGATCCACTTGATGATAGTACAACCCTGCCACCATTAAACTCACAAAGAACTAAGACCAAATTAGAAAAGCAGGTTCAATCAGCAATCGATGGCGGTGCTAAAGTCTTTTACCAATACCCAGAAATTGATGCTAAAGGTTCATTCTTTAGACCGATGATTTTAACTAATATTGATAAAAACAACCCTATCTTTGATCAAGAATTATTTGGCCCTGTTGCAGAGATCTATGTAGTTGAAGATGATGATGAAGCTATTGAATTAGCTAATGATTCAAGTTATGGCTTAGGCTCATCAGTTATTAGTAGTGATATTGAACGCGCTAAAAAAGTTGCTGCCCAAATTGAAGCTGGAATGACTGTCATTAATGGACGTTGGATTACTGCTGCTGAATTACCATTTGGCGGGGTTAAGAAGTCTGGATATGGCCGTGAATTAAGTGATTTAGGCATTATGGCTTTTGTTAACGAACATTTAGTAATCGATGTTACTAAGAGTAATGAATAGTTCAAACTAAAAAAGAAGCATTTTTGCTTCTTTTTATCTCATCTTTTTCTTGTTTAATCCTAAGCCCAAGATTCCAGATATGCCGGCAATAGCTAAACCCAAAAAAGTGTCTGAAAATATACAATATTGGTATATTTCAGACACTTTTTTCTTACTGTTTAGTTTTTTCTTTTTTATCGATTAAGTTATATCCTGATAAAGCTGTAGTTAAAAAACTGGATAAAATCAAGAAATATGTAGATGCTCCAAGTGATACAGCATATGTAATCAGCTGACTGGTTAATTGACTCATGACACCAGTTGCTGCACGAGTCGAACTAGATAATTTGTAAATCAAATAGATTAAAAAGATGGTTTCAATCAATGACAAAGAAAAGGCTAAAATTTGGCTTGAGCGCGTATTTTTTAATACATTGTAAATAACAAAAATTGGAAACAGGAATAAAAACAGCCAAACTAAATAAAGCACAATTGAATAAATAGAAGATGATCCTGAAGATAAGAGTCTTCCAGCCAAGCTAAAAATCACATTAGAAATTGACATTCTCTGAGTATAGCCAACAGCTGAAACAGCTGCACCAGAATCAGTGAAAAGAACAATCAAACTAATCAAGGCAGTTAGAATAACTGATAATTGGACATAGTTGTAACGATTTCGACTATGATTTTTTATTTTATGCACTTGGTTTTCAATGCGGGGATGTTTTTGCGTAAAGCTAGTGTTTTTGGCTTTTATTTTATCCTCATGTTCATCAACCCGGTTGAAAAGATTAGACCCAACCTGATTTATCTTCTCAGTTAATCTTTTATCAACTGTATAACGTTCAATCTTTTCCTGACGATCACAAACTATATAAAGCCAAATCATTAAGACTAAAAAACTAATCCAGCCGGTTGCTCTTGAAAAACTCATCAAAATTAACAGAAATACACCCAATAGAAAAACTATAGTTGCATTTTTTCTAACCCATGCGATCATCCGTTGAACAGTGGTATTTTGCTTTTCAGGATAAAACTCTGCCCGATATGCGGCACGGCTGATAATTTGTTGTCCCTCATCGTCAGATTCATATTTAGTCTTAATATGTTGATCTGTAAAAAAGTTATCACGGTACTTCTTTAAATTAAAACCACAATTTGGACAAATATTATCCTTTTCATTAATTGCTTGACCGCAATTTGGACACGTAGTCATATTAAATCCTCTCTTTTTAATCTTATTTATTTAATTATATCATGCATATAAAGCTAAATAGATAAAAATAGACCCTACATAACTGTAGAGTCTAGATTATAAATCAAGTATTATTTAGCGCTTTTACGCTTTTTAAATATGCTATTAAAGTCAATTCCCTCATAAGTTAACTTGACTCCAGCTGACAATGTAATTGGTAAGATAAATACCAAGATTAACAAACCAACATCAACAGTTAAAGCAACTTCGATCAAGGTTGGAATACCTGATGGGATCAAGGCTGCAAAAGTACCACCCAAGATAATTGCGGCTGATACAACAACAGTACCGATAATAGCACATGCCTTCAAGATTCTTGAACTTGGAGTTGTGTAGCCCTCAGTCTCAAGTTCACGATAACGAGTCATGAGGAAGATACTGTAGTCAACACCTAAGGCAATCAACATGATAAAGCTGAAGAATGGTGTGTTCCATGAAAGCATGCTTCTGCCAAGAACTGCCTTAACAATCCATTGGTTGATTGAAAGTGAGCAAAGGTATGCGATAAGCAAAGTACCAAGAATGTAAATTGGTTGAAGAAGTGAGTGAGTTACAAACATTAAGGCAATGCCGATACCGATTAACATGATTGCGGCAGTTCTAAGGAAGTCGCCACTAGCAACTGTCTTAGTATCCTTAATCTTTGAACTTTGACCACCCATAGCAACAGTAGCATTCTTAAGAGCAGTACCTTGGAAAGTCTTCTTAGCCATTGCGCTCAATTCTTGTGATTCGTTAGTAGCTTCAGTTGCACTTGGGTTTGAGTTGAAGACAACGATAATTTGAGCTGACTTCTTGTCAGGGCTGAGGTATACATCCATTGACTTCTTGAACATTTCATTCTTCAAGAATTCCTTTGGAATGTAGAAGGTATCTGCTGCAGCGGATGAGCCTAAGCCCTTCAAGTAAGTTTCACCTTGACCTAAACCACTGTTTACAGTGTCAATACCAGTAGTAAGTTCTGGAACCTTAGCAGCTAACTTGCCAGCACCAATGCTGAGTTGGCCGGCACCACTGTTAAGTTGACCGATACCTGAGATAAGAGCTGGAGCTTGGCTTGCTAATTGACCAACACCTGAGTTAAGTTGACCTGCACCATTAGCAAGAGTACCAAGACCAGTGTTAAGAGTACCTGCACCGTTGGCAAGAGTACCTAAGCCTGATTGAAGTTGACCTGCACCACTGTTAAGTTGGCCAACTCCAGCGTTAAGACGACCTGCACCACTTGCAAGACTGCCAAGACCAGTACTCAAGCGACCTGCACCACTGTTAAGAGCAGCAGCACCTGAGTTAAGCTTGTTTGCACCGGCAACACCTGCACTAGCAGCTGATTGAACTTGACTTAAGCCTGAGCTTAATTGGTTCAAAGCAGTTGCGGCACCTGGAAGTGCTTGGTTTGAAGCTTGAGCTAAAGTATTCACTTGAGTCTTCAAACTTTGAAGTTGGGTCATCAAATCACTTTGTTGCATTGCAGCCATCGAGCCTTGCAAACCTTGAGCTGCTTGAGTTGCATTTTGCATAGCTGACTTTAACTTATCAGTATTAGCACCAGCTTGAGCCTTTTGAACAACTGATTGTACCGCTTGGGTTGCAGCTGCAGTTGCTGCTTGCTGAGCAGCTTGCTTTTGATCACTTGGAACGTCTTTCACAGCTGATTGAACTGCAGCACTAATTGCTAATTGAACATCTGCTTGACTTACAGATGAACCGACACTACCAGCAGCACTTTGCAACTCCTTCAAGCTGCTTTCTAATTGAGCAGCTTGTTTTTGTACAGCAGCTAAACCACTAGTTGCAGATGAAACGTCAACAGAATTGCCTAAAGCAGCATTCAATTGTTGAATACCGCTGTTAATTTGTGGCAAAGCAGTTTGCAATGCAGCAAGTTGTTGCTTGTTTGATCCACTCAATTGGTTAGAAAGTTGTGTACTCAATTGTTGCAATTGGTTAGCCATTTGTTGGGTACCATTTTGCAAGGTCTTGGTACCAGCTTGTAAACTGTTAGCACCATTTTGCAACTTGTTAGCACCGCTTTGTAAGCTGCTTGCACCACTTTGAAGTGCGTGAGTACCACTAGCCAAACGACCTGCACCAGTTTCAAGACGAGTAGCACCACTAACTAATTGATTTGAACCGTTTTGTAAACGAACGGCACCACTCTGTAATTGTTGAGCACCGTTTTGCAAACGACTAGTACCACCAACTAATTGTTGTGCACCACTTTGAAGACGACTAGTACCATCTTGAAGTTGATCTGCACCATCCTTCAAGCTGTTGGCACCATTAGCCACCTTGTTAGAACCTTTACTTAATTTACCCAAACCAGAACGAGCTTGATCAACACCGTCGTTAACAGTGTTCAATTGATTGTTTACATAAAGCATATCAATTGGTTCACCATATGGTTGAGTTACAGATGTCGCAAATGAAACATCTTTTGAGTTTTGAAGTTGCTTGGTCAATTGATCAATTAACTTCAAGTTTTCTTCATTATCTAAACGATGCTTACTCTTAATGTACAAGTATGATGGTTCAGCCATACCTTCTGAGAAGTGTTTTTGAACTACCAATAAACCTTGCTTAGATGGAACTGAATCCGCAATTTCATCAGTATCATCGTAATTCAAGTGTCCTGAGTACATTAACATGAATGGAACTACAACTACAGCCAATACAATTAAGTAAATAATTGGATGCTTTAATGTTGAAGCAGAAATTCCATGCCAAAGTTTATCATCGCTTTCACCAGTGAATTTCTTAACTGGCCAGAACATTTTCTTACCAAGAACTGCCATGAAGAATGGGTTGAGTGTTAAAAGCACTACCAAAAGTACTGCAACACCAACCGCTACACCTACGGCTGATTGGTAAACTGAGAACTTAGCTAAACTTAATGCGGTAAATCCGATTAAAATTGATGAACCAGAATACAGGATAGTCTTACCAGCTTTGAAAAGCGCATCATGTAAGGCTTTGTACTTGTCCATCCCTTTCCCTAGATTCTCCTTAAATTTATCATACAGCAAGATGTTGTAGTCGGTACCAATACCAAAGAGGACGATAACCATGAACACTTGTGTAAAGTTTGAGAATGGGAAATTAGCATGTTCAACTAAGTTTGTAACGATTGAGAAGGAAGTAAGGAATGATACCCCAACTGTCAATAATGAAATTAGCGGAACAATTGGTGACTTAAAGACAATTACCAAAACAATGAAAATAAATACAACGGTAATAGCTTCAGTCTTCTTAATTCCTTGCTGGATTGAAGCAGAGAAGTCATGTTGCAAAATATCAGCACCAGTTACATAAGTGCGAAGACCTTGCGTCTTGGCATCCCTGTTCATTTGATTGTAAACTTCCTCAATCGTGCCATGACTCTTAGCGATATTAAACTGCGCTACCCAAGTCGTGTCATCTTTTGATTGAAGCTTCTTTCTCGTAGCAATATTGGAATCTGGAAGAAGTGAATCCTTAATTCCATACTTGTACTTATCATTCGTAAACTTGTCAAGCGTATTGTTGATGGCCGCTTTATCAGCCTCCGTTAGCTTGCCGTGTTTCTTGTTAAAAACAAGTGCTACTTCATAGGTGTTCTTCTTTTTTGCACCCCAATTGTTTTTGATAGATTGTGCCACATTGCTTTGTACATTGCTTGGAAGTGTAATGTCCGAGTGGGCATTAGTCAGTTCCTTGATATTAGGCAAAGCAAAAATGGAGATTATCAATATCAAAACCCATGCAATTAAAGAAAAAACATGGTTTTTCAGAAATTTCTGCACTTTCCTATTTCCTTCCTATTTGTAATTCAGGTACTGGTTCTACAAGTCGCAGAATCATCTCATGATAATTACGATTAGATTCATCCTTTGTTTCATCAACAAATGAAGAAGAATTATCCAAAAAAACGTAACCCAATACAGCGCCAATTAAAGCATGGAACGAAATGGCACTTTCTTTTCTAAAATTAAGCCTCTCGCCCAATTTGATCAGATCCAAAATCTCTTGGCTAATTGCCGCATCCTTGGGATATTCATTCAAGTGATACAAAATGCTTGATAAAGCCTGGTCACTCAATAAAAAATCCCGCACCGTATCAGCAAACTTAAGCAATGCATCCCTGCCAGACAAGCCAATCAAGTCATCCATTAATTGATGCCGCAAAATTTTAATCTCCCTTGCACCAACTAAAGATAATAATTGCTTGCGACCAGATACATAATGATATAGCGACTGCGAGCGCACATTTAATGCCTTTGCCAAAGCTGGTAAAGTTGTAGCACTCAACCCCTTTTCACTAATCAACTTAGTTGCTTGATCAATTATTTTATCCAAATCAAGATTTCTCTTTTGTGCCATAACGTCCCTCCTTTTCCTAGCATACTAGATAATATATCACTACAATTTGAAGATTACAATCTACAATGTGTAAATAAATGCTTTTTCTAATAAAAAAATAATGAAGCCCTTTTCAAGCTTCATTATCTTTATTTCTTATTTATGTTTTTTATCAAACCAGGTGTTAACATTCTTTTCTAACTTATTAAAATTCTTATTGTTGCTGCTCCAAACAGCTATACAGTAATTTCCTCTGCCTTGAACAATTGCCGTAGCAAAATCATTATCACCTGTAGCATAGACACCACCAGTGATGCCTTTAACCATCTTGATTCGCTCTTTTGACTTAGCTAAAGCACTCAAGACCCTGCTGGCATATTGTCGATTCAAGACCCGTCCTTGATAAAGACCAATCATGGTTTTAGCTAAATCATTAGCAGTAGTTTTACCATAATTATCGCCATCAAAGTTCTTGGCAATAGTAGTCTGATCAGCTCCCATTCTTTTAGCAACTGATTCAATATTTTTAATGCCAATTTTTCTTATCAAAGCATTGGAAGCCGTCTTATTATTCTTCAACATAGCTTCACGCAAGTAGGCAAGGCCATAAGCCATATTAACTTGGAACATGCCATCGCCCTTAGCTTTATCTGCCTTTTTAATTTTAACAGCAGTTTTAGATCCCATCTTACCCTTTTGCTCTTGTTCATAAAGTGCAATCAACAAGAACAATTTCATGACATCTTTAGCGTCATGGGCTTTGGCAGTATTAGATACAACGGCATAGCGACTAGAATTATTCAAATCTTGCACGGCAACTTGATAACTATCATCAAGTCCCATCACATTCTTAATCAACTTAACCAGTTGTTTATTACTACCGCTTTTAGCCTTAATATGATTCGAGTATTCAATCGAATTAACTTTAGGTTCTTTAACCTTTTTTACTTTTGGCTCTTTAGTTTTCTTTTTGCTTTTCTTAACTTTGCTAGTTGTCGGTCCCACGATCTTCAATTGTGCATTTTCAACTCGTCGCATGTTGCTCGTATACAAGATGAATGCCAACAGAGTAGAAATAATCGAACCTACCAATATTTTATGTTTCATAAGATTTCCTCTTTAAAAGAAGTGATGCTTTTTCATCAAAACGACCAGCCAAACCATTAAGACGACCATCAAGACAATAATTAAAATCCAGTCAAACGAATTCTTTAAAATAGGTAAACTAACATTCATTCCGTAGAACCCTGTCAAAATAGTTGGAATCGTTAATACCAGTGACCAGACCGTCAAAAATTTCATGGTATCGTTCAAGTTATTGTTCATCATGTTATTTGAGGTAGCCGACAGCGTCTTGGTGACTTGTTGTGAAATCTGAACCATTTCTGCGGACTGGCTTGACTCAATGAGAACGTCATCAAGTCTTTCACGCGCATCCTTAGTAAAGTCTAATTTGCTATGGTCCAAACTGTGAAGCATCATCAGATCTGTTTGAATTGAACTGGATAAATAAACTAAACTTTTTTCAATATTAGATAATTCAACCAGATCTTTATTATTAATATCATCAGATAATTTCTGATCCAGACTATTACGCTCAACATCCAATTGAGTCACAGCACGCTGGAAATATTGTGATGAATAAAGGAAGAAGAGCATTAACAGCTCTGTTACATCTTTAGCCTCCGAAAGCCGTTCACGCATGTGTTCATCATTGAATTCATCAAAAACATAGCTAGTTGATTCCGTATGGAAAGTAAAGACATTTTCACCAACAACTAAGAAAGTGATTGGGTGTGAAGTGAAATGTTTAATTGTATTAGTTGGCCAAATAGGTACATCATAAACTAACAGGTGACTATGCGTATGCACATCATAGTCATAGTGAGGACGTTCGTGACGGTCGGAAATATAAGAAATAATATCCGGGGTAAAATTGAAGTCTCTTTGCAATTTCTCACTATCTTCTTCACTTAAGTTGTTGATGTCGTACCACTTATATTTTGTTGGTACGGGAAAATTTTGTTGTCTAATCAACCAGCTCACCTCTACTTTTTATTCGCTTCTTAAATGTTAACATTTTTTCTAAGCACATAGGAACTGCAAACTTATTATTTCCATCAAAAAAAGCAGACCCAGCACGGTCTGCTTTAAAAAATTATTTGCTATTTAGTTTTATTGC
This sequence comes from Lactobacillus sp. UMNPBX17, assembly GCF_002553735.1. NCBI lineage: Bacteria > Bacillati > Bacillota > Bacilli > Lactobacillales > Lactobacillaceae > Lactobacillus > Lactobacillus sp. UMNPBX17. The sequence continues at coordinate 11,160 of NZ_PCYT01000024.1, read as the reverse complement.
TTCCAAGCAGCATCAAACTTTTGCTTACCAGCGTTAATTTGGCTGTTAACATTTTGACCCTTTTGTGCTGCGGACAAAATGTTTTGCATAATGCTGTTCAATTGTTGGTATGCAGCGTTTGAGTTCTTTGAAACAGGAACACTATACAAGTGCTTCATTGAGTCTTCAAGTTTAGCAGGAAGCTTGGTGCTCTTGTTGTTCTTGTATTCGCTTGAAGTTACAACGCTTTCGTTAACTGGAATGTAACCAGTAGCATTAGCCCACTTAAGTTGACTTGACTTAGATACCAAGAACTTAATGTACTTAAATGCGGCTGCCTTTTGATCAGCAGTTGCGTGGTTGAACATGTAAATGTCAGTACCTTGTTGCATAGTGTACTTGCCAGGACGAGGAGCAACGTCGTAAGTAAACTTGTTGCCTACACCTTGCTTAACGAAACCTTCACCTGCTGAAGTACCGATGAACATAGCAACCTTTTCGTTAGCAAATGGACCTGAAAGGTAGTGTTCTGAACCAGCTACTCTGAAGTAACCCTTCTTGATACCATCTGCGTAGTAGTTAATAACTTTCTTTGAAGCAGCACCACTGAAGTTAACCTTGTCTGAGAAGTTAACGCCTTCGTTCTTCAAGCCAAGAGTGTAGTAGTTTGAAAGTGAGTCAAAACCAGCACCTACAACCTTGTGGTTACTCTTCTTGTAAATAGTTTCTGACACTTGCTTAAGTTCGTCCATAGTGGTTGGAACTTTCTTAATGCCATACTTCTTGAACATGTCAGCGTTGTAAGTCAAGGTTTCGATTGACTTGTTAAACGGAATACCATATTGGGTACCCTTGATCTTAGCACCGTCAAGAAGTTCGGTTCTAATACCGGATGCCTTAGCACTACCCCAACCAACATTCTTGTTGTTGATGTATGGAGTCATGTTTACAAGCATCTTGTTTTGTGCAGCATTCCAAAGCCAGCCTGGATATGCTTGGGTGATAGTTGGCAAGTTATTTGGTGATTGCAAAGTTGAGTTAATCTTAGCTTGCAAATCATTGTAATCACCTTGGTTTTCCAACTTAACATTAATCTTTGGGTTCTTCTTTTCGAATTCGTTAGTCAATTGCTTCAAAGTAGAACCTTGTACACCAGGCATAGCGTTCCAAAAGACAACTGTAGTCTTCTTAGTAATCTTTGATGGAATCTTTTCTGATGAACTTGATGAAGAGTTGCTACCGCCATTTGAACAAGCGGCAGTTCCTACTAAGGCTAAAGCAGCAACGGCAGCCATAGCAAGTTTCTTACTAAACTTCATTTGGATAAATCCTCCTAAAAAATAAAACTAAACAACAATAATCTTTAATTTTACTAAAGCGTTACTGTTTGACCACGTTTAGGTAAAATACGTTCTCCAAATGGATTCTCTTCCAGCTCCGGATGCAATGTGTGCACCGGTACCAAAATAGCTGGCTGAATCCCACCAATTATTTCTTTGAGTTCTTTTTCATCGGCGTGGCCTGAGCAACGCAATGCAATGAACTCAATTTTATTTTTAGCGAATTGCTCTACAAATGGCTTGTAGGCAGGGTCAAAGTCACCCAATGGCTCGGCATTTGAGTGGATGTAAAGGCCGCCCACTTGAAGCTTATCATAATCGCTTACAGCTTGCCACAAGTATTTATGATTATCCGCCAAAAGCTCGTCATAGCTGACTTCAAGCTCTGGATTCAAATCAGAATACTTCTTGTCTTCTGGCAAGTAGTAATATGGATAATCTTCGTTAAGACTGTCCTTAATCAAATGCGCACGCTTAGCATGCAAAACCACCTTACGTGGAGAATCAGAAACAATTCTAAGCAAACGCTCCACGTTAGTTGGGTAAGTGTTAAAGGTGATTTGGCGATCAGGGTTGGCGTTTTGCAAGCGCACGATTTTTTCAGTTAACTCCACTTCGTTCTTAGGACCAGTGAATTCTTCGCTGCTTTCATCGTGCTTTTCTTCTGGCCAAGAAACGCCAGTACCCTCAATGATCAACATATCGCTAGCTTTGGCCGCTTGCATGAAGGCACGAACCCAATCTGGGTGGTAGCCATGCAAACGAATATCACCAGTGTAGGCGATTTGCTTGTCCGGTGTCTTAACTAGTAAGCCGGTTGCACCGTAAGCATCGTGGTCACTAGGATATATTTCCAAGGTAATATCTCCCACCTTGATCGGCTTCTTATACTCAGCCGCAATGATTGGACGAGTGTAGTTCTTCTCGTGTCCAGCGGCTGGTAAAAGAAAGTCGCCATTTTCATTCAAAGCAGGAAGTAAATGAGCAGTAATTGGACCTGCATAAAGTGAAATTTCAGGTGCAAGCAAGTTTAGGGCCTTGCTGTGGTCCAAGTGTAAGTGTGAAATGTAAGCTGCAGAGTGTTCCCAGCGTTCAGTATCGATTGGCTTGCCCGTAATTTTTGGATCGTAAAAATTAGGCACATCCCCAATCAACTGATTTTTAATCAAAGTTTGGTAACTTTCATCTGGCAGCTTTAACTCAGGACGATATACTTCGCCTAAGTCAAACAGAACGTGTGACTTGTTATAAGCCACTTCGATCATTGGTCCACCAATTGTGGTTAAACCGTTATAAAAGGTAACGGTTGTTTTATCCTTTAAGGTCATTACGTACTACTCCTCGAATAATTTGCTTTCTAAAGATGAAGTATAAGATCAAGATTGGCAAAACGGTTAATGTAGCAGCTGCTAATTGCAATTGCGTTTCACTACCTGCATCTGAAGCAAATGAAGTTAAACCGTTGTTCAACAGTCTCATGCTGTCTTCATTGGTTACCAATAATGGCCATAGGAATGAATTCCAACCTGAAATGAAGCTCAAAAGCGCTACAGTAAACAAACCACCTTTAGACATTGGTACCAAAATTCTCCAGATGTATTCCCAGTCGCTAGCCCCGTCAATCATCGCAGCCTTGTAGATGGTTTGTGAAATTGAGCCGAAGTAGCTTTGTAAGTAGTACATGTAGAAAATTGAAGTCAAGAATGGTAATACCAAACCGATGTAGGTGTTAAGTAAGCCCATTCTGGCAATGGTGTTGTAGTTAGTGAAGATGATTGCTTCACCTGGCACCATCAAGAGTGACAAAAGAACGACTTGTACAACGCCCTTACCCTTGAACTTCAAGTTAACCATGGCAAAAGCACCAAGAAGTGCGTTAAGCAAACTTATGATAGTCGTTACACTAGCCGTAATAAAGGTGTTTAAAAAGTAACGAGCAAATGGTGCTTGGGCAAAGACCTTAGCATAGTTTGACCATTCAAAGTGCTTAGGAATTAATGTTGGCGGAATCGTTGTCGTTTCTCTAAAACTCATTAGTCCGCCCAAAATCATGTAAACAAATGGAAAGACAGTAATAATCGCAAAGATTGCTAAAACGATGTAAGCAACTAAAGCACCCCAACGAATCTTCTTCATTTTTTACCGTCCCCCAATCTTTTTCATCATCTTACGTTGTAAGAAGGTTACGAACATAATGATGAGGAATAAAATTACCGTTGCGGCCATCGCTACACCTGGCGTACCTACAATTTGGAATTTGTTATAAATGTAGAACACTGCCGTTGTAGCTGAGTTTCCGACACCTGCTTGTCCGTTGAACAATGCATATACGGAAGTATAAATCTTGAATGCCGCAATAATGTTCATCGTCAATAAGAAGGCGATCGTTGGTACAAGTTGTGGCATAGTAATACGCCAGAACCTTTCGGTACCGGTTGCGCCGTACATATCGGCAATAGTGTAGTAGTTTGGATCAATGTTACGAAGAGCACCCATCAAGATAACGATGTTAAAGGCAAGTGATGTCCAAACACCAAAGATAATGATGGTTGTCAGTGACATTGATGGATCATCAATCCAGTTAGGAGCTGGCAAATGAAGTGCTCTTAACAGGAAGTTAAGCATCCCGTATTCACCATTAAAGATGTAACGGAACACGATACCAATCGCAATGGTTGAAGTAACGTAAGGCATAAAGAAAGTCGTTTCAAAGAATGACTTGTGCTTTACCTTACTGAAAATAAACCATGCGAGCATGATTGAAATAGCTAATGCTACAGGCACCGAAATTAGCGCATAAAGAATAGTGTTTCTAATTGCGCGCCAAAATTCGGGATCACTAAAGATGTATTGATAGTTGCTAAAGCCAGTCCAGTTCAAATTGATTAATGGACCGCTTTGGAAACTCATTACAAATGCCCGTAAAATTGGGTAAATACTAAAGAAAGTAACAAAAATGATTGTTGGCGCTAAAAAAAGCCAAGCCTTCTTTTGATTGCTCCTCATTAGTAGACACGCTCTCCTTCCTTAGTAAAGAGGAATACGCGATCAAGGCGCATCTTTAAGTTAACGTTGTCTCCCCTCTTAATTTGGGTTTCAAGGTCAACAAGTGAACGAGCTTGAACGCCATCATGAGTAAATTTCAAAATACGTTCACGGCCGATCAATTCAACGTCGTCGATCTTAGCTGAAACATGGCCAGTTTTGGCTGGCAAAATATTTTCAGGGCGAACAGATAATGTGTATTCGCCATCAGTCAAGTCACGCTTGAAGCGACTTTTATCTAAATCATCTACATTAATTTCAAAGTCTGAGCCGGTAATCTTGCCGTCTTTTACATTAACCTTGAAGTTATCGATTACTGGGTTACCAACGAAGTTAGCAACGAAGTAGTTATTTGGTTCAAGGTAGAAGTTTTGACCCATATCGTCTTGTTGGATCACACCATTGTTGAAGAGGATGATTTTATCACCAATGGATAAGGCTTCTTCTTGGTCGTGGGTAACAAATAAAGTAGTGATGCCCACTTTCTTAACCAAGTTACGGATTTCTTCACGAATCTTCAAACGAAGACGTGCATCAAGGTTACTCAATGGTTCGTCCATGAGCAAAATCTTAGGTTGTTGCACCAAGGCACGAGCAATTGCGACACGCTGTTGTTGACCACCTGACAAGTTACCTGGCTTTTGGTTGGCAAGTTCAGTGATTTGCGTGGTTTCCATGTACTTTTCTGCAATCTCCTTAGCCTTGTCTTTAGGCATCTTTTGCTTGCCCACAGTTAAAGGAAACATAACATTTTGAAGGACTGTCATGTGTGGGTATAAAGCGTAGTTCTGGAAAACGTAGCCGATTTGACGATCTTTAGGAGCTACGTTTACGACAGACTTGCTATCAAAGAGAATATCGCCGCTGGTTGGGTTAAGTAAACCAGCAAGCATGTTCAAAATGGTTGTCTTACCACAACCTGAAGGGCCAAGCAAACAAACAAGGTCGCCTTTCTTAACTGAGAAGCTAACGTCCTTGATTGCTTCGTGACCATTGTCGTAAACCTTTTTAAGGTTCTTTACTTCAACAAATTTATCATCATTCATAAGTTTCACACACCACTATATATTGATTTAAGTTTATAAATTTCTCTATTAATTCTAAGCTAAAAGGGCAAAAAGCACAAATGATTCAGTTAAAAAATTCGTGGTTTCTCAGTGTTGATGAAATAAATTTCTCTCAGTATTCGGATTTTGTTCGTATTCGAGCCTTTGTGTTATAATATTTTATCTTTTTGTTCGGGTTTACTAAATATTGTGGTACATACCAAAAAATAGATCATGAAATTAATTTCCATGACCTATTATTTCTAAATTATTTTATTTTTTTATAAATTATCTCCGCGTTCAAATTGGTACTTAGAACTGTTCAAAGCTTGTCTTACCAATTTGCTCATTAATTCCTTGGTCTTCTTAGTAATTACGCCGGCAGTAACATCGTTGGCGTTAGTCAAGTACTTGATCAATTCGGCGCCATCGAGATCCTTTGCCTTTTCATCAATTTCATCGATGCGGCCGATACCGTAGCTTTGGCAATCGTCACGGTAGGCATTTACTTGATAAATGTATTGGTGGTAACGTGGTTCAACGATTACTTGCAAAGTCTTGTAAAGCCAGTAAGCACTGCTGTCTGGATCAACCATGTGATCAGCAACCTTGTAGTTAAGTGGCGTATCTTCGATGTTGGTGTAGAAAGGAACGTATGGTGAGTATGCGTAAAAGCCCATGTTGATCCATTGAATAGCGGCCATCTTAGCTGGAACATCGTTTCTGATTTGCAAGATGCTTGATTCTTGGTTTCTGTCTAATGCGATTGAACGGAACATCTTTTGTTCTTTTTCAGTGCCGGATGAGAAAGTATCCATTGGATCATATGGGGTGCCGTTGTAGTGACTAGTCAAAAATCTTTGCACGTCTTCAACGCCAATCTTCTTTTCAGGAACGCGAGCAAATGGCATTTCTTGGCTAGTTGGATCTTGTTCAATACTTGGGTTAAACAACTTTTGACCGTACCAAGTTCTTGGGGTGTTGTAGAAAGCATCAGCTTCATCCTTAGTACCAAAGATGTCTCTGAATGAAAAACTACCATCAGTGCTATTGTTCAAATGATTCTTTTCAACGAATTCTTGAATACCTTCGCTGTACATGAAGTTGTCTGGATCATTAAAGTCAACGTTTTGGATCACCATAATGTTAGGACAAATTGCGTATGAATCATCAGGAACACGAGCTGCTACCCATTGGTGACCTGCACCAGTTTCAAGGTACCAAACTTCTTTGTTGTCTGAAAATGCGATACCGTTGCTTTCACCAGTACCATACTTTTCAATTAAACGACCTAAACGCTTAACACCTTCACGAGCAGTCTTAACGAATGGCAAAGTGATGTAAACCATTGAGTCTTCGTTAATACCATCTTCAACAAGCGGGTCGTGGCCTAAGCAACGTGCATTAGTTGCTTCAGTTTCGGTAGCTGACATGGCAACGTTATATTCGTTAATACCTTGTTCATCCCAACGACCTTCTGAACCGTCCGCAGTTGGAGCAGCAGTCCACTTGCAGCCATCACCTTCAAGATGCATCTTAAAGCCGTTGTATTTTGAAACGTAGTCTTCATCATAGTGGCGTGCTTTGTTGACAACAAAAAGCTTTTCATTGATGCCGCCGTAACCATCTTCGTCACGAGCAATCATAGTTGAGCCATCAATTGAAGCATCTTTACCAACAAGCATCGCGGTACAGTTATCTTTTTTCATGCATGTACTTCCTTTTTTAATCTATATTCAAATTTTGCTATTCATTAACCTGAATTTGTTGATTAACTTTAGCCCTGCCATTATTATAGTTGAATTCATAGCCAGGTTGCACGTTATAAAGATAAACATTGAAATTTAATGAGCCATCAGTAGAAACAGCTTGTAGATTTACCCCTCGTGCCATTAGTTCATTGCCCCTAAAAATTGCGGTTGCCTGGTAAATTACCCGCTTATTTTGACGTAATGCTTTACGCACCTTTGCTTCAAAAATTGTCTGAATTTTTTGATTAGAAAAAGCAGACTGAGTAAACAAATTCTTAGGGTTATTCTGATCACCTGACTGATTACGCGGATTGTAATTACCATCTTGATCAATACCAGCTGAAACAGAATAAGCAATTAAGTGGCCGCGATTATAAATTTGTGTGCCATTTCTACGATTATAGTGCCAGCCAGTGGGCTCTACAAATTGCCGTACTCTCAAACTATCATTAGCCACATTGCGCTTTTCTAAAAATGCAGTGTTAGGACGAGAGGTCCGGTTAAGTGAATCAAGATTAGAATAAATTACACGATTAACCTTCCATGAATTTTTCACTAAAGTTGAGCGGTTGTGATTCACTACAGTAAAAGCTTTATCTCCGCTCTTAAAATTCAAATTAGCTAACTTTTTATAATCAACATCAGACAATCCGCCATAAGCCTTATTCGCTTTAGAAGCATCCCCAATCGTGTTGGTTACATGCTGTTCATCATGATTACCGGTAAAATCTTTCAAAAATTGACTACCACTTGGATCGCCGCCAGCTTTAGTAAAAAGTCCCCATGCGATTGCTATCAGAACAATAACTGATGACAGAACTGTCCCCTGTTTTTTACGTTTTCTTCTTGCCATAAAAATCCTCCATTTATTAAGAAATAATACTAATTCAAACATCAGTTTGCAATAGAACAAAAGAAAAAAGCCATCTTTTTTCAAGATAGCTTTTAACTACGAGCCCAATCATCAAGCATTGATAAAAAGAAACTCTCTGATAAACGCTTAATCTTAGCCCCATCTTTAATCAATAAACGCGCTCTATTCAAGTCATCATTATCTTTTCTAAAGAAATCATGATCACCCATAATCAAATAATTCGTAGTATTTTCTACATTTTGATCAAGTTGACCACCCATATTGTTAATCATTTTTTCCGCATCGTGCTGATACATGTGTAAATTACCAGATAAAACAATATTTTTATCTTGAACAGGATTACGGAACCCAAGTTGGTAACAATCAACTTCATCCCCAGTTAAATCGACATTCTTAATTTTGCCAATTGCCTGCTCTAATAAATCCTCCGTAAAATGCTGATTAAAGTCGTTATACACCTTAATTGTATCAAGAGAATCTGCCAAGCCGTGGTGCTGTTCTACTTGAGCAATTCCCGCACGCTGCATGCAGTCAATCAAACGATTATGCTGGCGCGGATAATATACTCTTGCTAGGCGAAGCACATCGACATAATCATTATTTAAAACTGGCAAGTTGTACTTTTGACTAAGATCATATAAGAAGTTCAAGTCAAAGTTAACATTATAACCAATAATGATGTCATCACTGATAAACTCACGAAATTCCTTAATTGCCTGTTCTGCAGGAATTCCTTCATTAACTAACTGTTCTTCAGTAATTCCGTTTAATTTAGTAATAAAAGCAGGAACTTTATTATTTTTAGAGAATTTTACTAAATTAGTGTATTGATCAACAATTTGACCATTTCTCACTTTTACCCCACCCAGTTCGGTAATCCGATCACGGAAAGGACTAAGACCAGTTGTTTCAATATCAAGCATTGTGTAATTAGACAAAAAGTCTGGTTTTTCTTGTCCCTTTTGCCGGAGTTTATCTTGTGCACCATCTACATGCAAAACCCCGTTTTTTACGTAAATACTCATCGTTCACCCTATTTAGTTAAATTCATCAACATATCACGCGAGCTAGTTGCAAAGCCTGCTGATCTCTTCTTCAAATCATCTGGCATGTCTTCATCAGCCAAATCAGCTGCTACATACTTCCAATTTGGAAATTGTTCTACCAATTTAACCATTGGATCAAGAAGCTGTGGACTAGTCTCATCGACGCCAAGCTCTAAAACTACAACTTTCTTGTCTTCATTACCAGTTAAAAACCAACGAAAACGAGTATTAGCATCTGTATCAGGGAAGAAGTTAGCATTAAGCGGCATGTGCAACTCCATTGGACTGTTGCAATCTTCACATTTTGGCACTTCACCTTCACCCACTAAAAATTTTTTGACTACTTCACGATCATCTTTTTGTCCATGGTTAATACCACTAGAACATTGCATTCTGGTCCAATCGCCAAAGACATTGAAAATGTGATTCTCATTAAAACCAGCATTTTCAAAAAAGTGAGCAAAAGTACTAGTTGCAATAAAGTATTCCTTATCTTGCAAAAGTTTCTTTAAAGCTTGCATCGTTTCACCAGGTTCGTATTGAAGAGAATATTCATTCACCAATTCACTCCAAAAACCCCATTGTTCACTCCAAGATTCGAATTTCTTATCAAGGGCATCCCCAATTGTATGCACATCGTATTTGTCGGCAATTTTGCCAAACTGGTCATCGAAGTTTTCTTCACTTAAGATGTCCAATCCTTCTTCTTTAGCCATGCCATTACCTGCAGTAACGATCACTGCATCCGCATCTTTAATCCATTCTTTTACCTTAGTAAAATCTGCCATCTTTATCTCTTTTCTTATTTAGAATAACCGGTCAAACGTAATTGTCCATCGATGTATTCACCTAAGAACACATCATTGATTCCATTATAACCTGCAGCTTGTACTTCTTGCTCAAGCCATGCTTTTCATCCTGATTTTCTTATTCTTCAACTTTTTTGTTTAATTCTACCATAATAAACATTCTAAGCTAAATAGTGAATTAGTTATCCGACGGGATAATTGATTCACTATTTTTATTCTCTTGTAGAATTTAAGTAGTAGTAAAACTATATGTCATCGGAGCTTTAGACACTTGATGTCGCATAATAAACTGGCAGTTTTGCTTGAGTTTTCAGGAGTCTCTTCGAAGAATGTGGACACTTAAATGTCGAGTTTAGAAAATTAGATCTGATTTCTTGAGTAAATACGTTTTACTACTAAGTTTTGGAGGTTTTTATTATGCAAGTTACTTTTGGAATTGATGTAAGCAAGTCTACTTCTACTGTTTGTGAACTAATTGGTGAAAGCAAAAATGAACTAACCATTACTAATAATCGTCCTGGTTTTATTCAATTGCTTCATGAATTAACCGCTTTTTCTAAACATCCACAAATTATTTTTGAAGCTACCGGTGTTTATTCACGCAGACTGCAGGCTTTTCTTGAAGACTACGGCTATGAATATGTTGTTCTTAATCCGCTTAAAGCCAAAAAAGAGATGAATATGGGGCTACGTCATAATAAGACTGATAAAACTGATGCTTATCATTTAGCTTTAATTCAAAGACTTTATCGCCATCCGGTTAATCAAAGCGAATCCCAAACTTATAAGCAGCTTAATGCTTTGAGCCGCTTCTATGACCAGCTGACAAGTGACTTGGTAATAGCTAAAAATCGACTTCACCAAGCTCTACAATCAACCTTTCCCGAAATTGAAAACTTATTTTCTATTGCTAGAGGTAAGAATTATTGGCAAATAGTTGCTCGTTATCCTCATTGTGATTTAGTAAGAAAAGATGATAAAAAGCAAATTATTAACTGGTTGATGAAATTGAAAGGCATCGCTTTTAATCATGCACAAAAGACAACAGATAAACTAATTGAATTAGCTCATTTAGCTTATCCAGTTGTTTCTTGTTCTGACATAGAAGTCCAGCAAGCACAATATTATGCCCGAAGACTGCTTAATCTAAGCAATCAACGTCAACGTATAATTACCAAAATGGTTAAACTCGCCAAAACTTTGCCTAATCATGACTTAGAAAACCTAGAAAGCATTCCAGGCTTTGCACAGACCACTGCAGTCAGAGTTT
>NZ_PCYT01000023.1:0-25940 GCF_002553735.1 Lactobacillus sp. UMNPBX17 | reverse complement strand
AATCATTGACATTGAAACTTGGTGCAATTCATTGCCAAGAAAGATCTTGGCTTATCATACACCAGATGAAATCTTTGAAAGAGAATTAGATCGCATCTATCAAACAGCCTAAACAAAAGTGTTCAAGTTATTATTGCAATTTACGTCTATTTTTACTTGGTCAAGATTGAGATAACTTTCCGGATTGACCAATGCATCGTTAGGTTCGCCCGTAACGATTAAACCCGCTTCTGTTGGATCAAGAAAGCGACTTTTAACACCTTGATGTTGCAATATCATGGCAATTAAACGGGCGTTAAGACGTTCGCCGTGAGCTTTAAAAGCGGCCATTAAGTAGCTCGAATTAGGATAATTTCTGCTAGGTAAAGCTAAAAGAATATCTTTGATAACCTTAAGTTCTTCGTCAGCTACACCAAAGAAATGCCCGATTTCTTGATAACGCATAAAAATGGTTTGGACGATTTCATCAGTATTTTCACTCTTAAGTGTCATATTGGCGTACTTGATTAAAAGATCTGTGATTTTGATGTCGTCATCGTTTCTTTTACCTGGCGCAGAAACTACGATTACGCGTCTTTCAGGATCACTTAAAATAATATTTAATGCTTGTTCTACATTTTGTCCGTTAGCTAAAGAGCTACCACCAAACTTAACTACTTTCATAACATAATCCCCTTAAAGTGAAATTTCATAATTCGTTAATTTAAAAATGGATCCAAACTAAATTAATTTGAATTTTAGCATTATTTTTTAATCTTGCAACAAAAAGTTGAAAATACCGGCCTTGAATAGAAAAGCATATATAGTATAAATTAAAAATCAATAAAAAAGTATTGACTAAAATTTAATAAGAATGTAGACTACATGTAAATCGAAGAGGCGCAACTGACATAAGTAGCAATTACGAGTTAGGCAAAACGAAGACTAATTGCGAAAGGGGAGGTTGCCGAAGCTTAAACCAGGCTAAAGGGATAAGCTGGGTCGTGATTGAATAAATTACGGACTGTCGCGGACAAAATTCGCGGAGCGCTATCGACCATTAGATTAAGTGAAGACTAATCCATTGTTTGTTTAGCGCAGACAATGGATTTTTTTATTGGGTGCTTCGCATGGATAGAGACTAGGGGCAAGATATGAATTCACAAATTTTAGAAAATCAGATCAATCAAGCAGGACATTTAACTATTGGCGGTGTTGATACAGTTGAATTAGCTAAAAAGTATGGCACACCTCTTGTTGTATACGATGTAGAGCAAATTCGTAATCAAATTAGAGCTTTTAAAAAGGTTTTTGAAGAAGAAAATGTAAAGTATGCCGTCAGTTATGCCAGCAAAGCATTTGCTTGTATAGCGATGTACCAAGTAGCTGCAGCAGAAGGAGCTTACACTGATGTGGTTTCAGATGGAGAGTTATATACAGCCTTGAAAGCACATTTTCCAGTAGAGAAAATCAGTTTTCACGGTAATAATAAGTCCAAGTCAGAACTTGAAATGGCCGTTAAAAATCATGTGGGCAAAATTATTGTTGATAATTTTCATGAAATTAAGTTATTGGATCAGGTCTTACGTGAACAAGATACCAAAATTGATGTCATGTTAAGAATTACGCCAGGCATTTCAGCTCATACACATGAATATGATCAAACAGGTCAGGTCGATAGTAAATTTGGTTTTGACTTAGAATCTGGTCAAGCCGATTTAGCCTTAGAACAAGTTTTAGCTAACTCAAGAATGAATATGATCGGGCTACATGCTCATATTGGATCACAAATTTTTGAATTGAATGGTTTTGAAATGGCTGCTAAAAAATTAATGGAAATTGCTGAAAATTGGCGTAGTCAATATGGTTATACTGCTCAAGTAATTAATGTCGGCGGTGGCTTTGGTATTAAATATACTGCAGAAGATAATCCATTAAAGCCAGAAGAATTTGTTAGGGCAATTGTTAAAACTATCAAAGAAGAAGCTAAAAATGCCTCATCTCCACTTCCAGAAATTGATATTGAACCTGGTCGCTCTATCGTAGGACCAGCCGGTTATAACTTATATACAACAGGGAGTCGCAAAATTGTTCCGGGTCATCGTCCATATGTAACTGTAGATGGCGGTATGGGTGATAATATTCGTCCAGCTCTATATGATGCAAAATATGAAACAGTTTTGGCTACTGATCCTCGAGCTGAATTGACTGAACATGTCAGAATCGCTGGTAAATATTGTGAAAGTGGTGACATCTTAGCTGAAGATCAAGCACTTCCAGCAACTAAATCAGGCTCACTTTTAGCAATGCTTGATACTGGAGCATATGGTTATTCAATGGCTTCAAATTATAACCGCAATGCTCGTCCAGCTGTTGTTTTTGCAGAAAAGGGCAAGGCTCAACTAGTCATTAAACGAGAAAGTCTAGAAGATTTAGTTCATTTAGATCAACCATATAATAATGAAGATTAATTTTTAAAGGGGAAAGATTATGACGAAATTAGATGCAAAAAGTATTATCAATTATATTGGCAATGCTCCTAAAAAAACGCCAGTTAAGGTCTTTATTAAGGGACGACTTGATCAAATTAAGTTTCCAGAAGGAATCGACAATTTTACTGAAGCACATTCCGGAGTGATTTTTGGTGATTGGAAAGATGTTGAACCATTTTTAAAAGAAAATTACAACAAGATTCAAGATTATCGTATTGAGAATAATGCTAGAAATTCAGCTGTGCCTCTGATTGATATGAAGAAATTTGATGCGCGAATTGAGCCAGGTGCTATTATTCGAGATCAGGTAGCTATTGGTAAAAATGCAGTCATCATGATGGGTGCGATTATTAATATCGGTGCTGAAATAGGTGATGATACCATGATTGATATGGGGGTTGTTTTAGGTGGACGTGCAATCGTCGGCAAGCATTGCCATATCGGTGCAGGCAGCGTTTTAGCAGGCGTAATTGAACCAGCTTCTGCTACTCCAGTTAAGATTGACGACAACGTAGTAATGGGTGCCAATGCAGTAGTGATCGAAGGTGTCCATGTTGGTGAAGGTGCCGTAATTGCCGCTGGTGCAGTCGTAACTCATGATGTAGCACCATATACGATGGTAGCTGGCGTTCCTGCTAAGGTAATTAAAAAGGTTGACGATCAAACTGAGAGCAAGACAGGACTAGAAGATAACTTGAGAAAGATTTAATTATGGCAGTTTTAACTGAAAGCGGGCTAATTCAAATTAGAAGGCATTTGCATGAAATTCCTGAATTAGCTTTACAAGAAAAAGAGACACATGATTATTTACTAGAAGTAATTAAGGGATTTAATTCAGAGTTTTTAACTGTAAAAGTACCAGAAGAATTACCAACAGCGATTTTGGTACTAATTAAAGGAAGCAATCCGCAAAGAACAATTGGTTATCGGACCGATATTGATGCGTTACCAGTTGAGGAGAAAACAGATTTACCTTTTTCGTCAAAGCATTCAGGAGTTATGCATGCCTGTGGTCATGATATTCACATGAGTGTTGCATTAGGACTACTTAGTTATTTCAGTGAAAATCAGCCTAAGGATAATATGCTGTTCTTTTTCCAGCCAGCTGAAGAAAGTGAAAGTGGCGGTAAAAAAGCATATGAAAGAGGAATCTTTCAGGGGAAGTTTAAACCTGATGAATTCTATGGCTTGCATGATAACCCTGAATTACCGGCTGGAACAATTGGTTGTCGTGAAGGTACATTATTTGCAGGAACTACTGAAGTTAACATTGATTTGGTTGGTAAGGGCGGTCATGCGGCTTTTCCGCAGAATGCTAATGACACTGTGGTGGCTGCTGCTAGTCTAATTATGCAAGTACAAACGGTTATTTCACGAAGTATCGATCCAATTCAAAGCGGTGTTATCACTTTGGGTAAGGTTAGAGCTGGAACTATTAGAAATGTAATCGCTGGACAGACTCGGATTGAAGGAACAATTCGCGGATTAACGCAAAAAATGATTCTGCAAATTGATCAACGGTTGCGTGATCTATGTGAAGGTATAGCTCGTAGCTATAACATGAAAGTAAATCTTGAGTTAAATCAGGGTGGTTATTGGCCAGTAGAAAATAATCCAGAGCTAACTAAAAACTTCATTAATTATATGAAGAATAATCCGGAAGTGGATTTTGTTGAAACTAAGCCAAAAATGACAGGAGAAGATTTTGGCTTCTTACTTGCCAAATTTCCAGGAACAATGTTTTGGCTAGGTGTTGGTGATCCAAATTCACAGCTGCATTCAGCAACTTTGAATCCAGACGAAAAGAGTATTATGCGCGGAGTTAACGCAATTAAGGGATTTTTAATCGATAGAATGGGGAACTAATATGGCTACATTAATTGATGCAGATTTATTGACGGCAATTGTGACGCCATTTGATGAGAATAAAAAGATTGATTTTGATAGTTTGGAAAAATTAACCAATTACTTAATTGAGCAAGGCTGTAATGGCTTTGTGATAGGTGGTACGACCGGTGAAACCCCGACTTTGACTCATGATGAAAAGATCGAATTGTATAAACACTTTGGTCAAATCGTTAATGGCCGTGCTGTTGTGATTGCCGGAACTGGTAGCAATAATACTGCTGAAACAATTAAATTTACCAATGAAGTGGCAGAAATTGACGGCATTGATTATGCATTGGTTGTTGTACCGCCATATAATAAGCCAAATCAACGCAGCATGGTTGCTCACTTTACTGCAGTGAATGACAACGTTAAGATGCCAATTTTAATCTACAATATTCCAGGCAGAACCGGCGTCAAGATGGAAAAAGAGACGGTTGTTCAATTATCTAAATTAGATAATATTAAGGGAATTAAGCAATGTGCATCCCTTGAAGAAATGGAATACATCATCGATCATAAAGCAGCGAATTTTCAAGTCTTTACCGGAGAAGATACCCAAGCCTTAACTGCAAGATTGCTCGGAGCAAATGGTGTCGTTTCCGTAGCCTCTCATATTTATACTAAAGAAATGCGCCGGATGTATGATGCTTTATATGAAGGAAAATATCCCGAAGCAGCAAGAATTCAACGTTGGTTAACGCCTAGAATGCAAGCTCTGTTCATGTATCCATCTCCATCACCAGTAAAGGCAGTTTTAAATGCACAAGGTTTTGAAACAGGAGATTGTCGTTTGCCTTTAGTTGCCTTGAATGATGAAGAAAAAGTAACTTTAGCCCAGCATTTAGGCTTAGAAGATAAAGCCTTATTGCAAAAATTGCCACTAGATTTAGGAAAGGACCTTGAAAATGACTAAAAAAGTATTAATTGCAGGTTTTACGGGGGCCATGGGGCAAAAAGCCGTGAATTTAGTTAACAATATGCCAGGTTTTGAAGTAGTTGCAGGACTTTCTCCAATTGCCGAAAATAATCCTGAACAATATCATTTGCCTGCAGACGCTAAAATTTTTAAGAGCCTAACAGAAATTCCTGATCATTTAGCAGACTTTTGGATCGACTTTACTACACCTAAGGCAGTATATGACAATGTAAAATTTGCATTGCAACATCATATTAGACCAATAGTAGGTACTACCGGTATGAGTGATGAGCAAGAAGCAGAACTGATTGAACTTTCAAGAAAAGAAAAAGTAGGCGGTCTGATTGCCCCCAATTTCGGAATGTCCGCAGTTTTGTTGATGAAATTTGCAAAAGAAGCTGCTAAATATTTCCCAGATGTTGAAATTATTGAAATGCATCACGCTGATAAAAAAGATGCTCCGTCCGGAACGGCGCTTGCTACAGCTAAGATGATTGCTGAAAATCGTCCTGAACATCAAACAGCACCAGATGAAGTGGAAACCTTGAAAAATGTTCGCGGTGGTGATTATCAAGGAATCAAGATTCATTCAGTTCGTCTGCCTGGCTATATTGCACATGAACAAGTATTATTTGGGGGACCGGGTGAAGCATTAACTATTCGTCAAGATTCATTTGATCGTGGCTCATTTATGAGTGGAGTAAAAGTGGCGTTAGAAAAAGTTGACCAATTAGATGAATTAGTAATTGGTTTAGAAAATATCCTTTAAAGACTAAGGGAGGAAAGATTATGCCGGAATTAGCTAATGATTTAGGTTTTAGCCAAAAAGTACAAAATGTCAAAGCTTCAGGAATTAGAATCTTTGATAATAAGGTTTCAACTATTCCAGGAATCATCAAATTAACTTTAGGCGAGCCTGATATGAATACTCCTGAACATGTTAAAGAAGCCGCAATTAAAAGCATCCAAAATAATGATTCACACTATGCTCCTCAAAAAGGAAAATTAGAATTGCGACAAGCTATTAGCAACTATTTAGATAAGACTATCGGCGTTAAATACGATCCAGAAACAGAAATTGTAGTTACAGTTGGTGCTACAGAAGCGATCAACGCTGCACTTTTTGCTATTACTAATCCTGGTGACAAGATAGCTATTCCAACGCCAGTCTTTTCATTATATTGGCCAGTTGCTACTTTAGCCGATGCCAGTTACGTGTTGATGAACACAACTGCAGATAATTTCAAATTAACGCCGCAAAAATTGACTGAGACTATTAAAGAAAATCCGACAATTAAAGCCGTGATTTTAAATTATCCAACTAATCCAACAGGTGTGGAATATACAGAAGATGAAATTAAGGCTTTGGCTAAGGTAATTGAAGAAAATCATTTGTACGTTATTACTGATGAAATTTACAGTACTTTGACTTATGGTGTTGAGCATCATTCTATTGCTAGTTTGATTCCTGAGCGAGCAATTTATATTTCTGGTTTATCCAAGTCCCATGCGATGACTGGCTATCGTTTAGGATACATTACAGGACCTGCTAAAATTATGGATCAAATCGGTAAAGTACACGGCTTAATGGTAACAACGACAACTGATTCATCCCAAGCCGCAGCGATCGAAGCATTAGAAAATGGATTAAATGATCCAGTGGAGTATCGCAAAGTTTACCAAAAACGAAGAGATTTTGTCTTAGAAAAATTAAATAAAATGGGGATGCAAGCAGTAAAGCCGGAAGGAGCCTTCTACATCTTTACGAAAATCCCATCTCAATATGGTAAAGATGATATGCAATTTGCATTAGACTTGGCCTTCAAAGCTAAGGTAGGCGTAACTCCTGGTAGTGCCTTTGGTCCTGGCGGTGAAGGTTATATAAGATTGTCATATGCATCTAGCGATGAGAACTTACAAGAAGCAATGAAGAGAATGAATGATTTTTTACAAGAGGTTGAATAAAAATGGTTAGAGAATATAATGTTGCAATTTTAGGAGCTACGGGTGCTGTTGGTAGAAGAATGATTGATCAATTGGCTAAGTCAACTATTCCGGTAAAAAGTGTAAAGTTATTAGCCTCATCACGTTCAGCTGGTACTGTATTAAAGTTTAGAGATCAAGACTTAGTAGTTGAAGAGACTACTCCAGAATCCTTCGATGGCGTTGATTTAGTTCTTTCATCAGCTGGTGGTGCAGTATCAAAGAAATTTTTACCAGAAGCTGTTAAGCGCGGTGCGGTTTGTGTAGACAATACCAGTGCTTTTAGAATGGAACCAGATGTCCCATTAGTTGTACCAGAAGTAAATCCAGATGCATTGAAAGAACATCACGGTATTATTGCCAATCCAAATTGTTCAACCATTCAAATGGTGATGGCCTTGGAACCAATTAGAAGAAAGTTTGGTTTGAAGCAAATTATCGTTTCAACTTATCAAGCAGCTTCCGGTGCAGGTCAAGCCGCAATTGAAGAATTAAAAAAGGAAGCACAAGATTATTTGGATGGCAAAGATATGCAAGCAGATGCAAAAATTTTGCCAACTAAAGGTGATAAGAAGCATTATCCACTAGCATTCAATCTTCTACCTCAAATTGATGTGTTAGAAGATTCTGGTTATTCTCATGAAGAATGGAAGATGATTCATGAAACCAAGAAGATTATGCTCAACGATATGAACGCTAAAGACATCAAAGTCACTGCAACTTGTGTTAGAGTTCCTGTTCCAATTGCTCACGGTGAAAGTGTATACTTCACTGTTGAAGATGAAAGTGCAACAACTCAAGATATCATGGCTGCAGTTGCTGACTTCCCAGGTGTTGTGCTTGAAGATGATATTAAGCATCAAATTTATCCTCAACCTATTAATGCAGCAGGTAAGCGCGAGACTTTTGTTGGTCGTATTCGTCCTGATTATGAAAATCCAGGTGCATTTAATATGTGGATCGTAGCTGATAACCTCTTAAAGGGTGCAGCTTGGAACACTGTTGAAAATGCGGAATACTTAGTAAAAATGAATTTGATCTAAAACTAAAAAGAAAAAAGCACAAATATTGTTTAGCAGGCAATATTTGTGCTTTTAATTTTGTGGTAGAATATGTCAGGATTAAATGGCAGAGGGGGATTTTTTAGATTGAAGTCAAAAAAGATAATGTTAGCCATTGCATTTTTATCTTCATTTATTTTTTTAGGTAATAGCGCAACAGTTAATGCCAAGACATATTCCAATAGTCGATTACGTAAATATGCTATTAAAACAATGAATAAGCATCATTTACGCGGCACGATTGAAATTGTTAAGGATGGACATCGTCAAACTGCTAATGTTGGTTATGGCTACTACAGACGTAAAATTAAAAATGGTAATAAGAAATTATTATATCCTGTTGGCTCATTGCAAAAATCTGTAACAGCGGCAATTATTACGCAGTTAATTTATCAAAAAAAGTTTTCACAAAATACTAAAATCTCACGTTGGTATCCAAGATTAAAGCAGGCTAAGCATATTACAGTAGGTCAATTAATGACCCATACTTCAGGAATTAATGTGATTGGTACCGAGTCTAGTCATGGTATTAATTTCTCTGAAAAGGGCGCAATTAATTGGACTGTTGCTAAGGTCAATGCTACATCTCACACCAAGCGGGGAGCTTTTAATTATAATAATGCCAATTATGTTTTGCTTGCAGGTATCATTCGCAAGGTAACAGGCAAATCTTATGCAGCAAACGTAAAAAGCAGAATTATTAAACCACTTCATTTAAAGCATACATATGTTTATCAAAATATTCCTCGTTCAAAGACAGATGCTATTTCATATCTTTATCGTCATGGTAAAAACTATCAAAGCGCTTCTTATGCTAATAGATATGTAGTGTCTCAACTTCCAGGTGCGGGAAACTTATTCTCTACCGCTGGTGATTATTATAAGATTCAACGAGGATTGCATAATGGCAAAGTTTTAACTGAGAAGAAATTCAATTATTTAAGTCATTTAAAATCCAAAGTTAATACATACTCTGGCGGTTTTTATTTAAAAGATGGTGGTAAACTGAAATTGGCTTATGGTAATTTTGGAGATACTCATTTTACTAATTGGATGCAACTTACTACAGACAATAAAAATGGAGTTGTGATGTTTTTAAATCAGCCATACGGTAGTAAAAATCAAATTAAAAGCGTAGGTTATAGCATTTTAAAGCATATTAAATCTGACACTTTCATTAAAAGATAGAGGCAAAGGATGAAAACAGGAGATCAATTTACTGATTGGGCAATTGAATTACAGAGCATTGCTCAAAATGGTTTGAAATATGGTCATGATGTCTTTGATCGTGAACGATATGAACAAATTCGTCAAATTGCGGCTGAAATGATGACTGTTAAAACAGAGATACCAATTGAAAAGGTGAAAACTTTATTTTGCGGTGATGAAGGTTATCAGACTCCAAAAATAGAGACAAGAGCTGCAATTTTTAAAGATGATCAGATTTTATTAGTTCATGAGAAACTATCTGACGATTGGTCACTTCCGGGTGGTTGGTGTGAAGCCAATCTTTCTACAGAAGAAAACTGTATTAAGGAAGCAAAAGAAGAATCAGGTAGAGATGTCAAACCAATTAAATTGATCGCTTTACAAGATCGAAATAAACATAATAAGCCAATTCGAGCTACTGGAATTATAAAAGCTTTTTATTTGTGCAAGGTAATAGGTGGCGAATTCGAAAAGAACATTGAAACTACAGATTGTCGTTACTTTTCATTAAATAATCTGCCTAAGTTATCACTTGGTCGAAATACGCCTGAACAAATAAAGATGTGTTATGAGGCATCCAAAGATCCCAATTGGCAAACTGTTTTTGATTAACGAAAAGCAAGATGGAAAAATCCATCTTGCCTTTTTCATCTGTGATTTTTTGGCATCTTGGGCAGCTGATCAAATAATTCTCCAATAAGTTTGAAGAAACCGTAGATAATTAATAAAATTCCCATTATCAGGATAGATTTGCGATCGAATGCTCGTGGATTAATGATGACGATAATTCCTAAGGCAAAGGCGATAACTGCTTCCGTAGCCACGACTGTGATCCGGAATACGCCTGATATTCTATGAAGAATTAGTTGCCGCAGTCTGACATAAGAATAAATAATTAAAAATATTCCCAAGAAATAGTGAGCTAAGAAGATTAACAAACGATTATTAGAAATTAAAGCCGTTGATAGAGCAAAAACAACTAAGTATGAAATAATAAAGAACTGTTTCTGCTTCCCTTTTAAACTAGAATTTGCCGTATCTAAAATTTGATGGACACTAAAGCCAATTCCAGCAAATGCTACTAGAACACCAAAAGCACGTAATGCATATTGAGGCAGGGTTAAACTGATGATACCCAACACTACCAGGATCCAACCAACGATTGTATCAGTCGAAAACAGTACTTTAGTTAGATGGCGACTTTTGATTGTTTGCCAAATTGATGAAAACAAGGAGCCAAAAACGAAGCGTGTTCTACGAGAAGAATTTGTGAATGACAGCAGAATAGCTCCAAAACCACCGAAACCATTTTTATCTAATTCGTTGATCTTGGTAGCGCCACTTGCGCCTAGTGCAGCAAATAAATCATTGGTTAGAGATTCGCGTTCTTCAAGCGTTGCGTTTCCAATCCATTGGTTGATTAGTTGATTGTAAACTTTTGATTGCGGATTTCTATGCCTTTTAGTATCAAAGCTCGAACCAATGATTTGCCAACTGAAAGTATCATGTTGACTCAAATTATTGCGCGTACTATTCACAATAGTTGGATGGATCCCGTCAGGTTCAAATAAGCGGCCGATAACGCTAAACTCTGGCACAAATCTTCTTAACGTGTTTTGTAGATATTTTAATGGAAGCTGTGCACCTACTTCTTCAGCGATACCAGGAGAATCAAAAGTGTAAATCCGCTTAATTCGTTTACGAAGTTTGGGCTCAATATTAATTGCAGCATATTCGGCTAAATTGCCACCTTTTGAGTGACCACAAAGATAATAATCTTGATCGTCCGCTTTTAAAATACGTTCGAGTAATTTAACTGCTTGCTTTTGTGCAACAGTAATTCTGAAACTAATTTCAAAGTCTTCTTTCCAACCGATAAGTGAATCATCTGTACCACGAAAGGCGACGAAATTAGTTCCATCAGTTAATTCGATTTTAATGGCACTAAATTGAGTATGTTCAGTTAACGTGCTAGTAAAATAAGATAATTGCGCCTTTTTAAAACGCTCGGCTCGTGCCATTAATTTAAATAGTTCTTGATATTGCAAATTATCCTTACGTGGGTGATCATCTGCAAAATAGAGCTTAGCTGCTTCATCTACAGTAATTGTTTTAGCATCGCCACTAACAATATCATGCAATTCAAGATAAGAAAAAATAGATAAAACAAGTGCATCAATATCATTGAAAGGCGATGTACTAAAGTCAATGTCTCCACGCCATTTTAAATATGTAAGAATATTATTATCTGGATACATGTTTTACCTCTTCAAATGAAAAAACTATAATCCCCTCTACAATTTTAACGTAACTATTGAGAGATAGTGTAACAAAAAACTTTTTTAGCTATTTAGCAACATTTGTTATTTTATACTATAATAAAAACAGGTAGAAGGGGATTCAACTACCTGTAATGATGGATTATAATAAGGACTTATAGAAATTATAACCCGCACATAAGTATATCAGTTATTGATAATTAATGGTATACTTATATCTTTACATTTTTTGAAAAAATTACTCTTGTATGTATTGTACAATATGTATGAGAGCGTTTTTTTATTTTAAAAGGGGAATTTTTATGTTAAAAGATGGAATATATGATGCTGAAGCAAGAGGCATGGCAGGCTTTGTTAAAGTGAAGTTAACTGTTAAGGATCAAAAAATCGTGGCAGCTGATTTAGATTTATCTACTGAAACGCTACAATATGGTCAAAAAGCAGAAAAGCAGCTTGAAAATGAAATTCTGACTAAGCAATCTGCAGATATCGATGCGGTAAGTGGTGCAACTTTTACTTCAAATGGAGTTAAAGAAGCAGTTACGGATGCTCTAAAGCAAGCAAAAAAGTAGAGGAAGATTAATGCACGTTACAACATACTTTGTTATTGGAGCAATTATCATCTTGATTATTGCCCTTTTTCGTTCGGAGCATAAATTTGAATTTTTGAAGGCGGCAATTTTATTTCTTGCTCAAATTTTCTTTAGTACAGTTAACTTTTTGCTCTTTTTTGTAATTGCATATTTCATGATGCAGGATAAGGATCATGTGAATTTAGGGAATCTTTTCTTGTTGCTGGCGGCATTTGTGGTACTTTCCGGGATGTTTATCTATTGGGGAATGCGAGTGGCCGCTCATGTTTTCAAGTTTTCGACGACGACTTTGACTTTGGTTGAATATTATATTCAATGGTCGCTGATTTATGTGACAGTTTATCAGGCAATTTTCAGCAATATTAAGCATATCAGTACGATTACTCACTTCATTAGAGTAGGTAATTTCCTAGATCCGAATTTGCTAGTGGTTGTCGTTTTACCTTCATTTATTTCGGCGTGGATTGCCGTGATTTTATATAAAAAGTTTATTAAGGCAATTTAATTAAAAAGCATCCCAATTCCGGGATGCTTTTATTGTTCATGGTAATGTTATTACTTAGTTCTCTCAAGAATTTCATCCATCTTTTGGAAGAATAATTCCTTGTTTGCTTTAGTAACGATGTCAACTTCACGACCGTTAGGATCACGTCTAAAGCTACCAGCACTCATTCCATCAGTAATAACTGTAGCCTTAGCTTTTTCAGTTTTAACAACTTCTGGATACAATGCACTAACTGTAGTAAGTACATCCCAAAGGTAAAGTTCAGCAGAAGGGATTGAGATAATTAGGCTGTAGCCTTGGCCAACTAAATCCATAGCTGGATATTTGCGTAAACTTGCCCAGTGTTGCCGCAATTCATCATTTAATGGGATCTCTTCAGTACTTTCAAGGCCCACCATTTGAATTGAAATATTGGAATCAAAAACGCGTTTAACAGCGTATGGATCCCAGAATGAATTCCATTCCTGACTGCCATCTGCGTTAACCATGGCTACGTTACCATGATCATCAAGAGAGCCGCCCATCCAGTAAAGTTTTTTGATATGTTTTTCAATATCTAGGTCAACATCAAGAGCACGTGCTAAGTCAGTTAAAGGACCGGTCATAATTAATGTGACTGGTTCTTTTGCATGCTTAAGTTTTTCAACCATATCAAGGTGAGCAGGTAATTCAGCTTGTGGAGTATCGATCGAACCCTTTTCGTTTAAGATAGGTAAATAATTAAAGGAATATGTAGCCATGCGCCAGTCGTGTGGGAATTGGTTGACAGCTCTTGAATTTGAACGGGCAACTGCTAATTTATCTCCGCGCAGATTAAAAAGATCAGTCATCTTACGGCATGCTGCAACAGAGGGATCGATAAAACCGTCGGCATCGATTGCACCAACACCTAACAATTTGATATCAGGAGCTTGCAAAAGAAGCAGGTAAGATACTAAATCGTCAATGTTACCATCATGATTAAAATATATTTGTTTCATTTTTTGAACCTTTCTAACTAATTACATTCATTTTAGCATGTCTAATTAACAAGAAGTATTTTAATTTAATATATTTGTAAAACCGCTTACATTAATCTTATAATAAGAATATTGATATACACAGAAAGGCAATAACTATGAAACAAATTAAAATGGGACCATCTACGCTTTCCATTCCGGCTATGGCTTTAGGCATTATGCGGATGGATCAAAAAAGCGTAACAGAAGCGGCGGATGCAATTAGTGCAGCTTATGAAGAAGAAATTAACTTTATCGATTCAGCCGATATATATGGCGGTGGAAAGTCAGAAACAGTTTTTGGGCAGGCACTAAAAGAAACAAAGATTGGCCGAGATAAGCTCTTCATCCAATCTAAAACAGGGATTGTACCAGGCAAGCGATATGATTTTTCTGAAAAATATATTTTGACTGCTGTAGATGGCATCCTAGACAGAATGCAGGTTGACTACTTAGATAGCTTGGTTCTGCACCGGCCCGATATTTTGATGGATCCAGAGGAGGTAGCGGAGGCTTTTGATACATTGCAGGCACAAGGGAAGGTGCGTTTCTTTGGTGTTTCTAACTTTAATGCTAGTGAAATTGAATTGCTTAAAACAGCAGTGACTCAGCCAATTATGTTTGACCAATTGCAGTTTGGCTTGATGCATACGGGGATGCTTGATAGTATTGTTCATACCAACATGACCGATGAAAAGTCAGTAGATCATGATGGCCAAACGTGGAATTACTTATTGCGGCACAGAATAACATTGCAGTGCTGGTCACCATTCCAATATGGTATGTTTGAAGGAACCTTTATCAATAATTCGAAGTTTCCGCAATTAAATGAAGAATTAGAAAAGTTAGCCGAACATTATCAAGTAGGTAAAAATGCAATTGCAGCCAGTTGGATTTTGCGTTGTCCTGGACAGATTCAAATCTTGGTTGGTTCAATGAATCCTCAGCATATTGCGGATTCAGCGGCTGGTAGCGACATTCAATTAACTAAGCAAGAATGGTACGATTTGTATTTAGCAGCCGGTAATGATTTGCCATAATAAGTTAAAAAGGCCAAATGAAAAGAGTTAGATGAATTTCACCTAACTTTTTTTAGTAATTAAGATAATTATTTTAATCTAAATCTTTACCGTTTGATTTGATGACCTTCTTGTACCAGAAGAATGAATCCTTACGTGAACGAGCCAAAGTACCTTCACCGGCATCATTCTTGTCAACGTAGATAAAGCCGTAACGCTTGTCCATTTGACCAGTACCAGCAGAAACCAAGTCGATGCAGCCCCATGGAAGGTAACCCATTAAGTCAACACCGTCGAGTTCAACAGCCTTTTCCATTTCTGAAATATGGTTTCTCAAGTAGTCGATTCTGTAGTCATCGTGAACCTTGCCGTCTTCAACCTTGTCGTAAGCACCAAGACCATTTTCAACGATGAACAATGGCTTGTGGTAACGATCTTGCAATTGGTTTAAGGCAATTCTCAAACCTTCTGGATCGATTTCCCAGCCCCAGTCACTACGCTTCAAAGTAGGGTTCTTAGCTACAGCTTTAGCTAAATCAGTTAAATCATCAGGCTTAACTTTTTCGCTTGAAACAGTAGTAGTTTGGTAGTAACTAAAGCCAACATAATCAACTGTACCTTCCTTTAAGACAATTCTATCTTCATCAGTGATGTCAGGACGGTAGCCATTTCTTTCGATATAAGCTTCAACAGCATTTGGATATTCGCCAAAAACGTGAACGTCTGAGAACCAATCACGGCGTTGCTCCCACTTGTCAGCTAATAATACATTATCACTTGATGGAGTAAGTGGACGAACAGGTGAGTAATTGATCATGCAACCAATTTGGAAGTTAGGGTTGATCTTGTGACCAATCTTAACTGCTAATGCAGAAGCAACTAATTCATAGTGACCAGCTTGATACATTGCAGCTTCTTTATCCCTGTCAGTCATGTCATCTTTGAAAAGAATACCAGAATTAGTAGCCATTAAGAAGTCATTGTTAAATGCTGATTGGTTATCAATTTCATTGAAAGTCATCCAGTACTTAACCTTGTTCTTGTAACGCTTGAAGCAAACTTCAGCAAAACGAACGAAGAAGTCAATTACTTTACGGTTAGTAAAACCACCGTAATTCTTAGCTAAGTTGAATGGCATTTCGAAGTGGGAGAGGGTAATTACAGGTTCAATGCCGTATTCATGACAGGTATCAAATAAAGCGTCATAGAACTTTAAACCTTCTTCATTTGGCTCTTTTTCATCACCATTAGGGAAAATTCTAGTCCAAGCAATAGAAGTTCTGAATGCCTTAAAGCCCATTTCAGCCATTAACTTGATATCTTCTTTATAGTGGTGATAGAAATCAATTGCTGAGTGGTTAGGATAATTCTTACCTGGAAGAACACCATCAGTAATTTCACGTGGCTTAGTAGCAGAACCAACTGTCATAACATCGGCAACGGAAATTCCTTTGCCGCCTTCTTTCCAAGCACCTTCAAGTTGGTGAGCAGCTACAGCACCACCCCATAAAAAGTTTTTTGGCATTTTTGCTGAATACATTAATTATTCCTCTCTTTCTGTATGTAACTGGAAACGTTTACAATAGTCATTCTGACACAGTGTATTTTTAAAATCAAGTTGAATTTAGTCACCATTGACTGTTAAGGCGCCTCGATCATAGCGATTGCGTGATTCTGATAATTCAAAGGGACGGCCGTCTTCTAAAAACGCTTTTTGTTGAATACATAAGACGGGATCGTCGATGGCACAGTCAAGATATTTCATATCGTAGGCATCAGATTTTTCTGCGGTAATGATCCGATCGTCCTTGCCAATTTTAAGCCCCAGCTCATTTTGAATATAGGAGTAAACTGATTTGTGCAGAATATCCATTGTAATTCCGGAGATGCGCTTAATCGGCATGACGGTATATTCCAACCTAGCTGGTTTTCCATTTAAGATACGTTGTCTAATAATGTCATAAACCTCATCATTTTTGTCTAGACATAAAGCTTTGCATTCTTCAGCGCTCGGCCGTCGAATATTAAACGAAATTACATTGCTAGTTAATAGAAAGGCGCTATTGACATGTCTGGTGAAGCCGGTATGTTCGTTGACACCAGAGTTAAGAAAAATATCAGGAATCGACTTGCTAGTAATGAAGGTACCGTGTCCCTTGACAGCTTTGATTAATTTTTTGCTTTGCAAAATTTTAAGAGCATGAACAATAGTTACTCGGCTAGTATGATATTTCTTAGCCAAATCAAATTGCTCAGGCAACTGTCTAACATACTTCTTTTCAATAATATCTTTTTCTATATCATTGGCTATTTCTTGATAACGACTCAAGGGTAAGCCTCCTCTCTATTGTAAAGGGAAATGTTTCATTGCTATTTTACCAGTTTTCTTTATAATTGTGTAAGCGGTTGCTAATTTTTATACAAAAATTGTAAGCAATTTCATAAGTAAAGTGGTATGCTTTACATGTAGCTTGTATGTATTTGAAAAGGCATACAAGTGATGCATAATATTTAGTGATTGAAAAACAAAAGTATATATTTTTGTTTACAAAACAATGAAAGCGTTTTATAATAACTGGCGTAGATCAATAAAAGAAATTTAAATATAAAACGTAATGATCAGGAGGATTTTATATTATGGCTGAACAAACTATTATGTTAAATTGTAGTGCAGGTATGAGTACTTCACTTTTGGTAACTAAGATGCAAGAAGCTGCTAAGGAACAAGGCATTGATGCAGAAATCTTTGCTTGCCCAGCTTCAGAAGCTGATGACAAGATTGCACAAAAGGAAATTGACTGTGTTCTTCTTGGGCCTCAAGTAAGTTACATGAAGGGTGACTTCGAAAACAAAGTTAAAGGCAAGGGTAAAGACGGTAAGGACATTCCTTTGGATGTTATCAACATGCAAGACTACGGCATGATGAACGGTAAGAACGTTTTGGCTCAAGCCGAAAAAATGATTAAGGGTTAATTAACTAATTAAAGGAGAGACAGATTTATGGCAGAAGAAAAGCAAACTCCAGAGCAAAAGGAACAAGAAACATTAATGGCTGCTATGGGCCTTATTGCTAATGGTGGTAACGCAAAAAGTTTAGCCTTTGAAGCAATTCGTCTTGCTAAAAAAGGCGATATTGAAGGCGCACGTGAAAAGCTTAAGGAAAGTGATAAGTCACTTCTTGAAGCTCACAATTCACAAACCAATATGCTTACCAAAGAGGCACAAGGTGACCATATGCATGTCACTTTATTAGTGGTACACTCACAAGACCACTTGATGAACGCTATTACCTTTAGGGACTTAGCTGGAGAAATGGTAGATCTTTATGAAAAGCTATATGAGTCTGGCTCTCTTAAGAAATAATATAAGTAATCGCTATAAAAATAGATCTCACGAAAAAGTGGGATCTATTTTTTTACGCAAAAATGCTAAAATGAAAATAATTAAGTTTAGATTGAGAGAAGAAATATGAATCAAAAAGAAGTCGAAAGAGAAAAAGCAGAAGTAGCACGGACTAAGCACCGTGAAAGTATCAAATACATGTATTTTAGTCGGTATTTGATGATTAGATATATAGTAACTATCTTTTTATTTTGCAATCTGATGTGGTTTATTATTAGTGCATATTATGGCTCACGATTTGGCATTTTTACTGCGCTAATTATGGGAGTTTATTCTGCTGTAGCTAGTTTTGAGCAGTTATCTAAGATGCACAATCGTAAGCGTGACATTCCAATTACTAGAATATATTTGTATGTTCAGATGATAGTTAATGCATTGCTAACAATCGGTTTGTTTACTCCACTTAAAAAGATGATTTTTCCATTTGTAATTAACAATGATATTTTGTATTTCATGGCTGCTTTTCTGTTAATCGGAATTGTTTTGGCAGCTTTATGCGAATTCAGAATTCATCAAATTTTGAACGATAAGGATCGTTATTACCGTGTAATTGAAGTTTTCAAGAAGCATCAACAATAGATTATATGAAGAAACTTATAAATAACTATAAGTTTTTTTATTTTGCCCCAAAACCCGTGATAATGGGAAAAGTAAAGACTTTTGATTTCAAAGGTATACCGTATGTCAAGAAAAAGCGTTTACATAAGAAATTGCTTTCGTTATAATGAAGATGTTCAGATTTGATGAATGCTTCAGAAATATTGAGGAGGAAAAGAATATGGCTGATTCTAATTCAGCTTCTTTCAAAGATAAGATTGCGGCAAAAGCCGGGAAATTTGCCTCATCACGCTTTGTTAGAGCTATCATGGACGCTGGCTATAGCGTTATTTCATTTTCTATTATCGGAGCAATATTCTTAATTTTAACTGTATTGCCACAAGCATTTCCAATTCCTGGATTTGCTGAATTTTATGCAAATACTTTAGGTCGTTTTACCAACTTATTCCAAGTTGTTTACAATGCTACTATGGGTATTTTGGCATTGATCTTTGCCGGTACTTTTGCATATTCATATACAAATATTTACCGTCAAGAAGAAAAACTTGATTTGGTACCAATGAATGGTTTATTAATGTTCTTAATGGCCTTTTTCATTACTGTACCAGAACTTGTTTGGAAGAATGGTTCAATTCAATTTGTTACTATTCTTACTAAGGCTAAGATGGTTGCTGGTGGTTATGAAGCTTCAACTAGTGGTATTACTAGAATCGCCTCAGTTGGTATCTTTACCGGTTTGGTAGTTGCTTGGTTAACAGTTCAAATCTACCGTTACACGGTTAAGCATAACTGGAGAATTAAGATGCCTGCATCTGTTCCAGCTGGTGTATCTAACTCATTCAGTGCTTTGATTCCAGGTTTCTGTATTGCTTTAACTGTTGCAGTTATTGAATTGATTTTGGTAACTTTAGGAACTGATATCTTCAAGGTTCTTTACATTCCATTCTCATTCATTAGTAATATCGCTGATACTTGGTGGGGATTCCTCATCATTATCTTCTTGATCCACTTCTTATGGTGGTTTGGTATTCACGGTGCCACAATTATGAGTGCTTTCTATACGCCAATTGTTTTGGCTAACATGGCTGCTAACGTAAATGGTGCTTCACACTTCTTCGCTGGTGACCCAATGAACTCATTCGTAATTATTGGTGGTTCTGGTGCCACTTTAGGTATGGCTATCTGGCTTGCCTTTGGTTCACGTTCAGTCCAATTAAAAGAAATTGGTAAGGTTGAATTAGTCCCAGCTATCTTTAACATTAACGAACCAATTCTTTTCGGTTTACCAATCGTTTATAACATTAACTTATTGATTCCATTTATTTGTGCTCCGCTTGCTTCAGGTATTATTGGTTATGTTGCTGTAACAACTCATTTAGTACCTAAGATCATCGTACAACAACCATGGCCAACTCCAGTTGGTTTGAGTGGTTTCATCGCAACTGCTAGTTGGCAAGGTGCCGTTCTTTCAGTAGTTTGTGCGATCGTTGCATTCTTGATCTGGTTCCCATTCATTAAGCACTACGACAATGTATTGCTTAAGCAAGAACAAGCAGATACTGCTAAGAATTAATAAATTAAAAAATTAAAATAAAACTTTGTTAACTTTGAACGATAAAAAACGTTGTCTAATCTGGCAACGTTTTTTTGATTAATTAAAAATTCAGTTCATATTAATTTAGTTAACTTTAAGTAGTAATTCATAATTGGCAACAAATTTGAAAAGAGCAGTAGACGAAAAGATGTTGACGAGTATTATTGGGTATTTAAATTGAATAAGAACGGAAGAGTAATATGCATGAAGCAGAAACGTATTATTTACTTAATTAGCATTGATACTCAATTTAACCAATAGCAGCATTGATCCATAAAAAAGACCGTAATTCAAACGAACTACGGTCTTTTTCATGCTGAGAGGGTGATTCTAAGCAGCCATATTGGCATAAACGTTGTCACCCATACGTTTTAATTCTTTTCTAGCGCCCATCTTAAGCTGCCAGTTATAGAACAAGGTCTGTAACTTACCATGCTTTTCACGGTCAAAGCTGAGCATATCTTCACTGAAGGCAATCTTTACGCCTTCGGCATTATCTTCAGTTACATACTTAATCTGGAGCTCAAGACGGCTAGTCTTGAAGTGAGCACCATAGACCTTGTTACGCTCATAATCGGTAATTTCAACCTTAGCACCGTCCATTTCGTACTTAGTACCCTTGCTTAAAACAACGGGCATATCATTGCCTCTAGCTTTTTTAATAGCAGGGATTAGTTGTTCTTCTAAATAATCAAAGAAATCTTTAGCTTTAAAGTTGAATTGTCTTGTAATAGTTATCAATTTTTTCTCTTCTCTCTATTTCTATATTACTTATATCTTAATTATATTTATTTAAAAAAATAGAGTCTAGCTTTTTCATAAGTTAGGCTCTATTTTAGGATTAAATTAGTCTAAATCTTCACCGTTTGATGAGATGACTTTCTTGTACCAGTAGAATGAATCCTTAGGGTAACGCTTAAGTGATCCATTGCCACGATCATCACGATCGACATAGACGAAGCCATAACGTTTCTTCATTTCACCGGTACCGTTAGATACTAAATCAATTGCCGACCAAGTAGTGTAGCCCATTAAGTCAACGCCATCAATTGTAACGGCATCCCTCATAGATTTGATTTGACTACGCAAGTAATTAATACGGTAATCATCATGGACCTTGCCGTCTTTTTCTAAAGTGTCGGCGGAGCCTAAACCATTTTCTACTACCCATAGAGGCTTGTGGTAACGATCCCAGAGCTCATTTAGGCCGATTCGTAAAACATCTGGATCAGTTGCCCAGCCCCAAGCATTACTCTCAAGATATGGGTTAACTACACCACCAGCAGAAACATTACCGTTAGCTTTAGCATCAGCTTCATGAGTGGTTAAAACGTTTGAGGTATAGCAAGAAAAACTTAAGAAATCTGCTGGATATTTAGCGATTAATTCATAATCTTCTGGTGTATCATTAAGCTTAATCCCATCACGTTCATATTTCTTAAGACGATAGTTAGGGTAGCGGCCGCCAGTTTGAACATCACTGTAGAAGAGCATCTCTTGCTTGGCTTCCATCACTTTAAGTTGATCAGCAGGATCACAAGTGTAAGGGTAGTAGGCAGAATAAGCTAACATTTGGCCAACACGGTTGTTGGGATCAATTTCATGGGCTAATTTAACTACCTTAGCGCTAGCTACGAATTGATTGTGAGCACCTTGAGCACGATTTTGTTCGCTACCATCGATTAAACCGCCACCCATATAAGGAGCCATGTCCATGGCGTTGATTTCGTTAAAAGTAAGCCAATATCTAACTTTGCCTTTGTAGTGCTTCATCACGATATCAGAGTAGTGAACGAAAGCATCGATTAAATGGCGATCTTTCCAGCCACCGTAGCGGGTAATTAAAGAAAGAGGTGTCTCATAGTGGGATAAAGTTACCAGTGGTTCAATGCCATACTTAGCACATTCATCAAATACTTTATCGTAAAAGGCTAATCCGTCTTCATTAGGTTGTTCGTCATCACCATTTGGCAAAATTCTGGACCAGTTCATTGATAGCCTGAAAACATCAAAGCCCATGTCGGCCATTAATTTAATATCTTCTTGATAGTGGTGATAAAAGTCCGTTCCTTGGTGGCTAGGGTAGTAGTAACCGTCTAAAATAGTTGGAACAGCACCTTCAGGCAGTTTGAAGTCTTTGCCCCAAACTAGGGGAGTAGCACCTGTTTCGCCATTTGGCTTTTTCCAAGTAACCTTACGTGGTTCAGTTGCTGAACCATTAGTTAAAACGTCAACGGCATTTAATCCTTTACCGCCTTCATCATATCCACCTTCATATTGGTTGGCAGCAGTAGCGCCGCCCCAAGTAAATTCTTTTGTAAATGACATATATTACCTCTAAAAACGATTATTATCTAACAATACATAATCACGGGTATCGTAACGATTCTTGCTGACAGAATATTCGACAGGTTGACCATTAGTAAGCCAAATAATCTGTTCTAATTCAAGAATAGGATCATCTTTTTTGGCATTTAAATATTTTTGATCATATTCGTCTGCTTTATTAGCACGAATCTTACGATAAGCGTGTCCAAATTTTAAATTAAGATTCTTATGGATGTAATCATAAATTGATTTATGCAAAATGTTTTCATCAAGATCAGGAATTAATTTAACCGGCATGTAAGTATGCTCAAGAGTAAGTGGTTTATCATTATAAAGTCTTAAACGAACAATATTATAAATCGGTTCTGTTTTTTTGATTTCAAGATTTCTTTGCATTTGTTCATCAGGAAACTCTACAGAGAAATGAATAATTTGACTCTTAATGGCATCTTTACCCATTTGATTTCTTAAACCAATGAATGCGTTAGCTGGAGCATCAACTTTTTCCTTAATTGGAATTTCTCCAGTAACGAAGGTGCCAAGTCCGGATTGTTTATAAACCAGACCCTGTCGTTCAAGACCATCAAATGCTTTTTTGACAGTTAAGCGACTGACATTAAATTCTTGAGCAAATGTCTCTTGATCGGGAAGAGGCTCTTGCTTATTGTAGATGCCTTGTTTAATTCTTTTTCTTAATTCATTTGCTACTTCTAGATATTTTGCCTTTGCCATGTTTTTTCATCTGATTTCTATATTAGATTTACATCTTTATTGTATAGCAAAAGTCTATACTTTAGTAAAAAAGAGACATTATTTTACTATTTTTATAGCTTAACAACGTCTCTTTTTATGAATTATTTCAAATCTTTAATACCTTGATCAATTGCATCATCACAGTCAATAGGGAGTCGTAAAACCATTTGACCATCGATTTCAATTCCTTTAGGGATTTGGATAACACCAGGGAAGTGATATCCATGATGAGCTTTGGTTTCATCATCTAAGTATACAGATACTTGGCCATCGGCTTTGACGCCAATTTTATAATGATGACCGTCACGATCAAATTCATTTACAATTTTTTCTTCATTATTCAATTTTAAATGCCTCTTTTATTATTTAGTTTCGTTTGCTTGTTCACGTTTAAGTAAGATATTGTCATACTTCTTAGCAAATGGCCAATAGATCAAAGTAGAAATTACTAGAGTACATGCTTGCCAAATGGCCATCTTCCAACCTCCGATTAGGAATCCGGAAATAACAGCTGGCGTAGTCCAAGGTGCAGCCATACCATTTAATGGTGGAACAATACCAAATCTGATTACGCAGTAAGTAGAGATAGCTACGACAATTGGAGTTAAGAAGAATGGAATTGCAAGGAATGGGTTCATAACGATAGGCATACCGAAGAGGAATGGTTCGTTAATGTTGAAGATACCAGGTACTAATTCCAATTTACCTAATGACTTCATTTGTGCTGATTTAGCAGCAATTAAGATGAAGATAACTAAACCGATAGTAATACCAGAACCAGTTAAGTTAATAAAGTTGTTGTAGAATTCGTTAGTAACAACGTGAGCACCGTTGGCAATAGTTAATTTGCCGGCTCTGTATAATTGAGCGTTGTCAAATGAGTTTGCTTGAAGAAGTGAACCAGCAATGGAACCAACAATCAAACCACCGTGAACACCGAAGAACCAGAAGAATGGTACTAAGAAAGCGATAACAACTGCACCACCAAATGAATCTGATACACCTTGTAATGGTGATTGAATGGTTTTGTATACCCATTGTAAGAAATCAGTGTGTGCAAAGTTATTAAATGCACCGAAGATAAGCATAGTAACAATTAAGATTACACCAGCTGGAATCATAGCAGTAAATTGGTTAGATACTGCAGGTGGAACTTGCTTAGGAAGCTTAATAGTCCAACCAGCTTTCATCATTGCTGAGTAAGCCCAACCAACAATCAAACCTACGATAATGGCAGCGATCATACCGTCACCACCAAGCCAATTGATGTTGATAACACCAGTTACAGGAGCTTCCAAGAATGTTTGTAAAGCATGAGGTAACTTATCAATATTTTCAGTAACTACCTTGCCGCTCATTTGACCGTTATTGATACCGGAAGTTAAAGCGGCTTTTAATGGGCTGTCGATTGCTAAAGTTTGGAGCATTAAGAAGGAAGCACATGCGGTAAGCCCACCAGCTAATGGTTCATAGCCTTCATTTTTGACATAAATATAAGCAATACCAATTGAGCCCCAAAGTGCCATAATGTTAAAAGTTGTGGTGTAAGCTTGATTGAAAATTGCCCCCCAACCAGAAGCATTAATTGCATTAGCCACTGCTGGAATAGGGATGTTGGATAAAATTAAGAAAATAGAACCAACAATAATGAATGGCAAAGTATAAATCATACCATTCTGTAAAGCAACAATAGCTTTAGTATTAACAAATTTCATAATAGGTGGCAGAATTTGAGACTGTAAAATAGTTTGTGTAAGGATGAATGATTCCTTAAATTTATTTCTTTAAACATTAGAAAAAGGAGTTCCTTTCTCGTATGATTGGTTTGAACAAAAAAACACATACAGAAAGAAGAACTCCTTCATGAATGATTTTACCAAAGATTTTGCTCAAGCTCTATTCAATCCAGACAAAATAAATGATTTATTGCGCAAAGAGCTACAACAGGCTGTTAATAACTTGTTAGAAGCTGAATTGACTGCCTTTCTGGGCTATGATCCCTATGCCAGAAATGGCTGGAATACTGGCAACTCTAGAAATGGTGCTTATTTCCGCAAAGTTGATACGCAATTTGGCCCAATTGAAGTGCAAGTGCCTCGGGATCGCAACGGTCAATTTCATCAGCACACGCTGCCTGACTACAAGCAGCACTCGGATATCTTGGAAAGCATGATTATCAAGCTTTACTCCAAGGGCGTGACCACCAGGGAAATAGCCGATCTAATTGAAAAGATGTATGGCAGCCATTACAGTCCAGCTCAAGTATCAAATATTTCCAAGCAGATGATTCCAAAGGTTGAGGCTTACCACAAACGCAAGCTAAGCGACAAGTTTTTCTGCGTCTATTTGGATGCGACATACCTTCCTTTGCGCCGAGAAAC
>NZ_PCYT01000022.1:0-26465 GCF_002553735.1 Lactobacillus sp. UMNPBX17 | reverse complement strand
ATTCGATCTCTAAAAAAGCACCCTTAATTGTCAATGTCTTAACTTAATGACATTGCTGAAATAGCTTAAACCTTTTCTTTATTATTGAGATATTGGGGCTCAAATCACATTGTCTTAATGCCTTGGTATATCTGCATTTTTAAACCTAAAAAATAATATTGATTAGAATATTGATTATTTACCCTCTAACAGACGCACAAGTTTGTTAGTTGTATCCTTTTTCTGGTCGTCTGTAACGTGGGTATAAATATTCATGGTTGTGTTAATATCCGCATGTCCTAAACGTGCTTTAACTTCATTCATTGATGCACCAGCTTCAAATAATAAAGAAGCGTGAGTATGCCTAAAGCCGTGAATCTTAATTCTTCTTAGTTTGTACTTCTTACAAATAGCCACATTCCATTGCCGTGGTTTTGACATTGAAAGATAACCATTATTGATAGTAGAAAAAAGTAAATTATCACTATTTAAGAAGTTATAGCCTAATTTAAGCATGGTCTTTTGTTGCATTAATCTATACTCTTTCAAGTATTCCATTGTGGCTGCATCCATGTTTAAAGCTCTGAAACTATTTTCAGTTTTAGGCGTGTCTTCATACAATTCATTGTTTAAACCAACGGTAACATCTTTATTAATACTAATAGTATTATCTTTAAAATTAATATCTGACCATTTAAGCGCCAATGCCTCACCTTTACGCATTCCTGAATAAGCTAATAACCTAAAGAAAACAAAATACTTGAAGTTGTATTCCTGTGCATCCCTTAGAAAGATGTTTAATTCATCTTTAGAGTAAAAGTCGGTAAATGGTTTAGGCTTATTTTTAGCTTTAGGTGGGATAACCTTATTCATTGGATTCTTACTAATCAGTTCTAAATTATTGATGCCGTAGTTCAAAACATTATTTGTATAACGTATAAACCGCTTATAAGTCTTAGGCGCATCATTAAACCAAATATTTACGGCTTTCTGACAGTCTAAAACGGTTAATTTATCAATATACTTACTACCTAATTGCTTTAGAATATGGTCGTCAAAATAACGTGTAGTAGTAGCATATGTGCTAGTCTTAACAGTTTCACGATAAATCTTAAGCCACATCTTATAAAGCTTATTAAAAGTAATATGTCCCTTACTTTCTGGGATATACTCACCTTTAACTACTTTAAGTTGATAGTTTAAATATGCCTCTTGTGCTTCTTTCTTTGATTTATAGCCTTGTTTTCTAATTTGAATTGAATGCCCTGTTGTTTCATCAACACCCACATATAAATTAAAACCATAACGCTTTTTCCCACTAGGCGTGGTGTATTCCTTAATATCATTATTCATGTTAATAACCTCTTTTAAGTAGTACATGTGCAGGTAGACTAATCTTAAATGCTTAACATGGATTGAATATGTGGGATGCCTCATTTTAGGGCGACCCGTGGGATGCAAGATAATCAACTAACAACTAATCAGAACGAACAAGGCTTTAGAATTGCGATGTCAGCATTAATTAAAAGCTTAACGTACCATCATCTTGAATGTGATTATTAATAAATTCTTGACGTTGTAATAAATATTGCGATGGACTTTCTAGCCACTCACCATATTCATTTTGGCGTTCGGTGGTATCGGTGGTTAGCTTAGAAATTTCTATTTGCAACGATTCATTAATTGCTTTTAAAACCTCTTCCTTTGTAGTTTCAACAGGTCTAGTAACTAGCCAATTTACCGCCACACTATTAAAAACAAAAGAAAAGTTAGTATTCCAAAACTTGAAATCATCTACTTCATTAGGGCTTAGCATTCCTTTAAGTTGTGGCTCATTAGGTTCTATTTCACCTTTAGCAATCATAATTAAATCAACATTGAAACCAATATCATCCTTAACCAAGTCATAGCCACCTACTTCTTGATGTGTGGCTTTTTTGTATGCTTCTTGCAGAATAGCTAATATTTCTTTCTTTGAATATGCACCGAGTAAATAATTTCTTGAAACATCAAAGTATTTTGTTAATACTGCAATGTCTTTGTCTTTTAATTGACGTTTTCCTTGTTCATATAAGCTTACCGCCTGTCGAGTAACTCCAAGTAGTTTAGCTAAGTCATTTTGACTTAGCTTATTTTGTTTTCTTAGTTTCTGTAAATTATTCTTCATTTTTTCTCACCTCTTCTCAATATTAGTTTAAATATTAATTTGTCTTTTTGCAACACTTTTTGTTGACTTGTAAGAATTAATGATTTATATTTATTTATGTCAACAAAATATGTTGCTTTTTAAACAAGAAATGAGGTTATCTATATGAAAATCACAAATCAACAACTAGAAACGTTAAGAATTGAAAGAGGTAGACAGAATTTAACTATTAGTTCCCTAGCTCAACAGTTAGGTGTTAGCCGTTACACTATGGCTAACGTGATTAATGGTAAAACTGACGGGCTACGTTCTGAAACAGTCAAAAAAATTAATTCATGGCTTGCTGTGCATCCCACTAAGGAGGTGGCTAACCATGACTAATTACAGTGCAGACGGTTCAAACGTGGTAAATCGTTGGTATAAGGACGGTTACCTCTATTGTGCATTTGTAGACGGTACGATTATGGAATATGGACGAAATAAGATTCCTGAAAGATATATAGAGGTTATGAGAAATGAACTAGCCCAAACCGTCTACGACTTGCAAGGTGGTAAATATGACTTTGATGAATTAGAACCTATGGAGGCTTAACAATGAACGATGAAATTAAATTGCATCAAGCTTTATATGAAATGAACAGAATTGCAGAACAAATATTTGTTAGCTATGGATTATTGTCTAAGTTAATTGAAGATGTGCCAGAAGATGACCCGTCCGACCCTATTAGTACTAAAAAGATGCTGCAGCATTTAACCAATGAACTTGCTGATTATTCAACCGACTTAACAGACAATGCTAAATCAATTAAGGAGCGTTAATAATGGAGTTCAAACTAGACGAAAGCCAAGAAACAGAAATTAAAACTTATGTGCTTAACGTTGTGAGGGATGCAATCAAGCAAGCCACCACATCAAGCAAGCCATATTTAAACCGCAAAGAAATTGCTAAATATTTTGGCGTTGCTGATTCCACGATTACATATTGGGCTTCTTTAGGAATGCCAGTGGCTAACATTGACGGTCGCAAGCTCTATGGAAAAGCAAGCATAACAGCGTGGCTTGCGTCCCATGAGATGCCGTCCCAAAAGCAAAATAAAAAGCCCGTAACTATGGGCGTAGTTAAGGACTAAGCAATATTAATTGTGCAGGTAGATTAATCTTAAATGCTTAACGTTTGGAGGTAAAAACATGAACAAGGAATTAATACAGGAACTGAGGACGGTGGTGTTATATGAATAAAAAAGATAGAGGTAAGAATATGCTTAATTTAAGTAAGGAATCAGCTAAGCAAAGTGAAGAACTAGAAGAACACGAACAGCTTATTCATAGTGTTTATACATTGCCTTTAAAGAAGATCACTTACCTATTAAAAAGGTTAGGTGAAAATTGGCGTGAAGAAAATGCTGAAACCAAAAAAGGCGAAGAAGTTATTAAACGTGTACCACCTAGAACAGTAGCAGACTATTTAAAGAAAGTAATTAAATTTGCGGTTATTGGTGATACTACAACAGATTTAGAAAAAGCACCACTTTCTTTTTACAATCCTGATAGTGGTTTATACATTAAAAGTGAAAGAATACTAGATAAATTAATTTTGGCTGTAGATGATACCACAACAGAAAGACAAAGAAGAGAAATAAAAAAGTGGTTAGCTTTAGAAGCTGAACCACTTAAACAAAATAAAAATAAAAACTTTGTACCTGTAGGCAATGGAATATTTAACAAAGCTAATAATCAGTTAATTAATTATACCCCTGATTTAGTGTTTACCACCAAAGTTGCAACTAATTATATTAGTAATTACATTGAAGAACCTACTTTTAATAATTGGTCATTAAGTAATTGGTTTAAACAACTTGCAGACAATGACCCACAAAAGGAAGTATTATTGTGGCAATTAATTGCAACGGTTGTACAAAACAAAGCTAATAGCAATGTTTTATTTTGCCTAATTGATAACGGACAAGGTAGAACAGGCAAAAGCACATTTGAACAATTACTAATGAATTTAGTAGGAAAAGATAATTATACAGCCCTCAAACTATCAGAGTTTGACAATGATTTTCTACTCGCTCAAGCCTATGGTGCATCCCTCATTATTGGAGATGATAACCCACCACTTAAATATATTGATGATGGTAGTACGTTAAAAAGCGTAGTTACAAATGAACTTGTATTAATTAATCCAAAAGGGATGCAACCATTTAGTGCAAAGTTTAATACTACAGTTATTCAAAGTATGAATGCTTTTCCTAGATTTAGAGATAATACAGGCGGATTATATAGGCGTTTTAGATTAATCAAATTTAATCATCAATACCCAGATACACCAGCAGGTAGAAAGATAAAGGAAGAGTATATTTATAACAAAGGTTTATTAGAGTGGCTACTAAAAAAGGCTTTAACCATTGATGTTAGTTCTATTGTTGATACTAACGAAAGTAAAGAAATGGTAAATGATATTCAAATAGAAAGCGACATAGTTAGGGCTTTTGTTGTCGATGTGGTTAGTGATTTAACTA
Organism: Lactobacillus sp. UMNPBX17; assembly: GCF_002553735.1. Classification (NCBI taxonomy): domain Bacteria; kingdom Bacillati; phylum Bacillota; class Bacilli; order Lactobacillales; family Lactobacillaceae; genus Lactobacillus; species Lactobacillus sp. UMNPBX17. Next base: position 21,818 of record NZ_PCYT01000022.1, on the reverse strand, counting down.
GCACTAGAATACCAGCTAAATTTTTGTATGAATTATTTGTTCAGTATGCAGAAGCAAACCATAACCCTACAAATATGACACAAAACACATTTACTAGAAGATTAAAACCAATTCTAGAAGAACAAGGTTTTAAATATGAAAGAAGAAAATTAGCACCACTTAATTATTTTGAAAGTAAGGACGCTAGATTGTTACCAGAATATTTGGCTAAATTTAGTAAAGAATGTAATAGACAGCAACCGCTTTACTATAAATAGTGTTACTAACTCCAACCATTGATACATAAGGGATAACAATAAATTTTCACTTTTAATTATTAATGACATTTATATTTTTGTCGTTTAATTGTCGTTAAAATGTCGTGTTTTATAAATGCTTATATATCAACGTTTTTATATTATTAAATGACAAAATGACAATAAATATATATAAATAAGATATACAAATAAAAAAGTATAAAAAAGTAATAAGAGTAAGAAACTTAAAAAAGTTTGTCATTTGTCATTTAAAACAGTTTTATTCTTACTCCCCCAATGGTTTTAGTATATTTTTCGTATTGTCATCTATTGTCATCTTTGTCATTTTAGTCAGTTTAATAATAAAAATGTATTTGAATCAAACTCAAAATCCGCCAAGGCAAAAAACCACCCCTACGCCAATAGCGGTGGTATAATGGAGGAATTTTATTAATGACATATAACAGAATGACTATGAATAATTTTAACTTTATAAATTTTATTGATGACATTAAAACAAAATATGGTTATGCCGTGGCTAAAAATACTCACGATTCAATGCTAAAACTTAAAGAAGTAGCAATGACATCCGATTATTTAGACGAATTGAACTCACCACGGTATGTAATTAGATTGAAGTTACATCCGACTACTGGTAGGCTGATTGTTGAAACCATTAACGATAAAATGCAAGGATACCGTTATACATGTTCACCAGATCGTATACATAGACATCGAGCAAAATATTAATTATTAGGTGTGTCCCATTTCAGGGATGCGCCTATTTTGTTATCATGATAGTAAGAAGTCGGTGGTTAGCTAAAGATGAAATTGACATCATTGATCTTTTAAATACTTCAGAAGTATTTAGAAAACCCTTAGAAAACCCATTGTTAAACTTGTCAAAACCTGTCAAAACTTGACATTTAATTATGCTGACATTTGCTGACTTCATTAACCGACTCAAATTTGAACTCGGCGGATTTACTCAATAATGAAACGTTATTCAGTTTCTAAATCCGTCTAATTGATTTAAAAACAAATGCGTCTGACGCATCTGTTTTCTAAATACAGATTTACTCAACTAATTCTATTTTGGGACCTTAGCTCTACTTATACAAATAAATACTAATATAATTCTCTACCCTTAAAATGACCGTTTTGGGGGCTTTTTACTTACTTAGAAAACCTCATGTAAATTAAGTCATATCAATGGTTAGGGCAATTTTAATTGATGGCGAATTCGCACAATTTAGGGTAGACAAAAGTAGACATTTAGGGGCTTTTTGATTGGGAGAAATTGTTAAGATCTTGGCTTTTGAGTCAGATTATTTCCGCATTTTTCCTAATGTGGTGGCTTTTTTAACCGTGCCTAATCCAGCACAACTGTTTGAGCTGCACGTACTGGAACAGATTTAATAAATACCAACTGTGGAAATATTCAGGTTTATTCAGGTTTTCGCCCTTAAATGTTGCATCCCGAACGGTGGCTAATCGTTGATATTATCACAATCACGGTTAACAAAATCTAACATTTTAGGGCTTTTTTGCTGAACTGATTCTATTGCAGAAAAAGGCAGATTTAGGGGCTTTTTACCATTCTAGTATGTCTGTACATTAGCCATAATAAAAAGGCTGTACACCCTCATAAAATTAACGTGACAGCCTTGTATTAATCGAATTCCACCAGTGGGAAAACTTTATTTTTAATTTGTTCTTGTCTGAATATTTCAGCAAACTTTTTTAATGCTTGGTTGGCTCTCTGATTGCTTGTACATTTACAATATCCAATCATTTCTCTTACATCGATCATCCGTTTACGCTTAACAAACCGTTCTACAATAATCGTTCTATAGGGAAGCTGTGGCGTGTCTTCAAGTTGATTGATAGTTAACCATGTTACGGCGAAAATATTCCAATAATAGCCAATACGGCTTTTATCTTTTAAATTAATATCGGTGGTTATCTGGCTACCAGACAACAAATATAATTTAGGATAATCATTTTTAAAGAAATCCCTTACGCCCTTGTTGTATTTAATCATAATTAATATTCATCCTTGCCTTGATTCAATACCTTTTAGTTATATTTTACCTAAAAATAAAACCAACGCTTTTTATCGTTGGTTCATTGGTTATTAACATAAATATGATATATGTTTATTATATCATGGCTAAACATCTAAGATCAGCCCACCTACACACTAAAATAATTTCAACTAGACCAATTTTATATTTTTTGGTGCTAGTAAATGCCAGTAAAAATATTGCTTAGAATATTGTATTATTTTGCTTATTTTCACCTAATTTCAGAAAATCGTAAAAAACAAAAATGCCTTAACACTGGGCTTTTAAAGCTTTCAGCATTAAGACATTTTCCTATTATTGAGATATTGGGGCTCGAACCCAAACATCCAGGAACCAGAATCCTGTGCCTTACCAATTTGGCTATATCTCAATTAATCACCCGTACGAGAATTGAACTCATAACTCCACCTTGAGAGGGTAGCGTCTTAACCATTTGACCAACGGGCGAGTCAACATTAATAATTATGCTTTTTTCTTCTATGCTTGTCAAGTCATTTTGTCTATAATAATTGAGTGGATGGTGAAAAATGATCGACTATAATAAAACACAACATTTAATTGAATCAATGGTCTTTGAAAGAGTTGTACCGGGCGTAAACTACACTTTCATTAAAGATAAACAAATCTTTACCTCAACGACAGGATTTGCTAGTATCTACCCCACCGTGACTCAACTTAGTCCATTTGCTGAATATGACTTGGCTAGTCTAACTAAAGTCTTAGCTACTGAAAATGTACTTTTAAAGCTTTATGATCAAGGCAAGCTTAATTTTACCGAGCCTTTAAAAGAGTTTGTCCCAGAATTTAAAGATTCGCGTATTCGTCTTTATCATCTTTTAACTCACACCAGTGGTATTCGCGGTTGGATTCCGCATCGTGATGAACTGGATCATGATGAATTACTAAAAGCAATTATCAATTTACCCGTAACTGACGAGTTTGAACATAAAATGCGCTATGCAGATACCAACTTCATTTTATTAGGCTTGGTTATCAAAAAGATTTTCAATCAACCTGTACAAGACGTTGCCACGCAAGAAGTATTCAGCCAAATGCCGCTGACTCACACCACATTTTCACCTAAAAAAGATGCTTGTGTACCAACTGCAATCGTTGATGGACAGGTCTTACAGGGCATCCCACATGATCCTAAGGCACGACAATTAGGTGCAGATTGCGGCTCCGCCGGACTTTTCTCAACCATGCAAGATTTAATCACCTTCAGTCAAGGTTATCTCGGACTAAAAAAAGAGATATTACCTTACAGTCAAAAAACTGTTAGCCTGCTTTTTGATAATAAAAATCCAGCTGGTGTAAAGCCTCGCTCTTGGGGCTGGGATCTACGCTTTGATCCTAAAAATCATTATCCAATCATTTTACACACCGGTTTTACCGGTACATTAATGATTTTGGATCGCGTTAAACGATCAGGCTTAATTTTATTAACCAATCGAATTCATCCTACAGGTCATAATACGGTTTTTCTTGCAATGCGAGAAAAAATTATCCGTAGCTTTTTAAAAGAAAATAACAAGATATAAGAAAAAAGGACGACTGTGTGTCAGCCGTCCTTTTTATCTCTCACTAAATTTCATCATTCATATACTATTATAACTTATTTTAAAGTAATTGTCTTACTTAATTATTGTTTTCTGCTTTAAACATTTTCCAATCACTAAAGATAATAATTAAACTAATGATCACTGTAAAAATAAATGCTGCTTGACTTCCCTGAGCCGTTCCTAATGAATAAGTTATATTAGGCTTTTTTTGCCAGATAGATATAATCACAGCCAAGATAGTTGTTCCAACGGAGCCAGCTAATTGTTGACTAGTTTGACAAACAGCCGTAGCATCCGCACGCAATTCCCCTTTTTCTACCTTAAGCGATTCTGCTAAAGTATTGCTAAAGGACATTCTATGCCCTAACATCATGATGCCGTAAAAAATGACAATCATCAATACACTTAAATTCAAGCCAAAAATCATGAATAATAAGCACCCAAGCATCATAAAACTGCCACCTAAGTAAAGTGGCAATTTAGCGCCCTTTTTATCATACAAGCTGCCAAAATAGAGGATTGGTGATTCCCTTACTAATTTGATTAACGCCCACAGTTAACGTAATAAAAGTGCTGGCTAAAATTATAAACGTTAGCCAATCAAAATCGCTTTTAACTTGTTCATGATATTTGCCAATCACTAGAACACCTGCGATGAAAACAATCAAAGCAATGATAGTCGCAAAAATAAAAATCCAGCGCCAAGATAGATAAAAATTAGTAATTCCACCAAAAGCAGGACCTAAAGTTGGAGCCATAGCGACTACTAACCCAGCAATTCCCATATAAACGCCCCACTTGTCGCGTGGAATAATCTCGGTAACCAAATTAAACATTAACGGTGTACTAATTCCTGCACCTAATGCAGAGATTAAACGTCCTAAAAGCAAAATTGAAAAATTAGGCGCAAACGCACTAATTACGCTGCCGACCATAAAACCACCACAAGCTACTACAAATAGTTGTTTAGCAGTAAAGCGTTCATTTAAATACGATGAACAGATCATAATAATTGCAATGGTTAAAAGGTAGCCTGTAGTAGTCCATTGAACAGTATCTAGAGCTACATTAAATTGTTTCATCATCGTAGGGAAAGTTACATTTAAACTAGTTTCTGTCAAAATTCCCACGAATGACATAAACGCTGCCGATAAAATAGCTAAAATATTTTTAGTTTTTTCTTTCATACAGATCCCTAATTTAATCTTCCAAACAAAAAGAGTAGAAACCTCAAAAAAGTTTCTACTCTTTCTTTAATTAGCTAATGCTAACTATATTCAACCGCATACTATCAAATATGCTGAGTAAAATTAATTATTTAAGACGCTTAGTTAAGTCGTCGTGTAAGTTCTCGTAACCTGGCTTGTTAAGAAGACCAAACATGTTACGCTTGTATTCTTCAACACCTGGTTGGTTGAATGGGTTAATACCATTCAAGTAACCTGAAATAGCAATTGCTAATTCGAAGAAGTAGATCATGTACCCAAGAGTGTGTTCAGTTTGATCTGGAATGTTAACAGTCATAACTGGTACGCCACCGTCAGTGTGGGCTAAAACAACACCTTCGTAAGCACGATCGTTTACGTAGTTCAAGCTCTTGCCTTCCAAGAAGTTAAGTTGATCCAAGTTCTTTTCATCGCCAGGAATCTTAACATCGTGACGTGGTTTTTCAACACGGATAACAGTTTCAAATAAGTTACGAAGACCTTCTTGAATGTATTGACCAAGTGAGTGTAAGTCAGTAGTGAAGTTAGCACTTGATGGCCAAATACCCTTGTTGTCCTTACCTTCTGATTCACCCATCAATTGCTTGCACCATTCACCGAACATTCTAAGATTTGGTTCATAGTTTTCAACAATTTCAGTAGTGTAACCCTTGCGGTAAAGGATGTTACGAAGAGCAGCGTATTGGTATGGTGAGTTCTTGTGAACATCAGTATCAGTGTAATCTGCACGAGCATCTGCAGCACCCTTCATCAAAGCATCGATGTCAGCACCTGCAGCAGCAATTGGAAGTAAACCAACAGCAGTAAGAACACTGTAACGACCACCAATATCATCTGGAACTACGAATTCTTCGTAACCTTCTGCGTCAGCTTCAGTCTTCAAAGCACCCTTTTGACGGTCAGTAGTTGCGTAAATACGCTTAGCAGCTTCTTCCTTACCGTACTTCTTGATCAACTTATACTTGAAGATTCTGAATGCTACTGATGGTTCAGTAGTAGTACCTGACTTAGAAATTACGTTAATACTAAAGTCCTTGTCGCCTACCCATTCAATCAAGTCGTAAAGGTATGAACCTGAAAGTGAGTTACCACAGAAAACAACAGTTGGCATGTCTGTCTTTTCCTTGCCGTAGAAGTTGCTGTTCAAAAATTCAATTGCAGCTTGAGCACCAAGGTATGAACCACCAATACCGATGCAGACCAAAACTTCTGAATCATTTTGGATCTTCTTGGCAGCCTTCTTGATACGAGCAAATTCGTCTTTGTCGTAATCTACTGGCAAGTCAAGCCAACCACGGAAATCATTGCCAGCACCAGTACCATCACGGAGTTCAGTGTTAGCAGCATTTACCATAGCTTGCATTTCGCCTAATTCATTTTCATGAACAAATGGCGTTAACTTACTACTATCAAAATTAATTAAACTCATAAATCTGCTTCCTAACTATTATAAAAATTTCACATCCTTATTTTAACAATCTTATTTATCGAATACCAGTATCATTTTACAAGCGCATACATAATTTTTTGAAAAAGAGATAAATCAAATAGCCTAAGATCGCACCACACGTATTAAAGAAGACATCATCAATGTCACTAACACCAGTTGATAATAAAAATTGCAATGTTTCAATGACAATTGAAAACAGCATCCCCATCAAAATAGTTTTAAAAAATGATTGCTTCTTTGAAAAAACAATTGGAAATAATATTCCAAACGGCACAAAACACATAATATTGCCCAGTGAATTGTAAAAGAAATCTAACCTGCTTGGCGCATAAACTAATTTCCACGTTTCCTTCATAAAAACTAAATTAACATCACTCAACGGCCTATTAAAATTAAACACAAGTTGCCATGGAAAATAAGTATCTCTGAACGTTGTCAACATTAAAATCAAAATTAGATAAAATGCAAAAATCCAAACACTAACTTCCGATTTAATTGATCGTCTTCTTCTAACAAAAAGAAGCCAGATCAACCGTAAAACCGCAAAAATAAGAAAGTAAAAGAAGGTTTTATCTAATGCTAAAAAAGTTAATTTAACTAATGCAAAATGATTAATACTAGTCGCATAACGTTCTGCTAAAAAATTATAAAGTGGGCCGAAAAACAGCATGCTTTGCCTCTTTCTAAATTATTCCTTCTAGATTATAACCATTTTTTCAAAAGGTAATTATTAAAAAATGCATAACTCTTGATAAATCGTTGTTTTAAGCAGAAGGAACCTTTAAAATTAAAAGATGTTAAAGGAGAAAAATATGAAAAAGAAAATTAGCAATTTTATTCAAACAAGAACTGGATTTTTGGTTCTTTTGGTATTTTGGTTTTGGATAAAATACATTTTTGCCGCTTATTTCAACTTTAATTTAGGTTTATCGGATCCTTACCAGCACGTTATCATGTGGCTCAGCCCGATTGGGACTGCTGTAATTTTGATTAGTATTGGCTTTTACATCCCTAAACCTATTATTTCCTATATCGCCATGTTAATCATGGATTTTGCAAATACTGCTTTGCTATTTGCAAACATTATCTACTACCGGCAATTTACTGATTTTTTAACCATTAAAACAATGACTAATGCTGGCAAGGTCTCCCAAGGCTTGGGTAAAAGTACTGTTGCTTTACTCCACCCTACCGACATCTTAATTTGGATTGACCTTATCATTATCATCATCCTTTTGGTTATTCATAAAATACGAATCGATCAAAAATCATACGGGCTGTCAACTCCCATCGCTATTACTTCAGTTGGAGCATTGATTACTACTTTGAACATCTTTCTGGCTGAGACTTCCCGTCCACGCCTTTTAAGAAATACCTTTGACCGTTCTTATGTAGTGAAATATTTGGGAATTGATACTTTTACTGCTTATGATGGTTTCAAGAGCGCACAAAACGTTCAGGTAACCAAAAATGCTAATGCTTCAGATCTAAATGAGATTTTGAATTTTACCAATAAGATTCATTCTGCTCCCTCATCCGCACATTTTGGCGTAGAGAAAAATAAAAACGTAATTGTCATTCACTTGGAAAGTTTTCAACAGTTTTTAATTAACCTTAAGGTTAATGGCAAAGAAGTGACACCGTTTTTAAATTCACTTTATCGAAATAAACATACTTTGAGTTTTGATAACTTTTATCATCAAGTTGGTTTAGGTAGAACTAGTGATGCTGAAAACATGTTAGAAACCAGTACATATGGGATTGCAGATGGATCATTATTCACTTCACTTGGTTCTGAGAATACGTTCCAGGCAGCTCCCCAAATTCTGCGTCAAGATGGGTATACTTCTGCTGTATTCCATGGGAATGTCGGTACTTTCTGGAATAGAAATGATGTCTATAAAAATATGGGCTATAACTATTTCTTTGATAAGAATTATTTCAGTACACAAAATAAAGACAATATTGGTTACGGTTTAAAAGATAAGCTGTTGTTTGCCGAGAGCATCAAGTACCTAGAACAAATGCAACAGCCATTTTATGCAAAATTCATTACTGTTACTAACCATATTCCATTTGATCTAGATAAGGATGATCGCGATCCTAACTTTAAGACCACTAAAACGAGCGATCAAACTATTAACAACTATTTTGAAACTGCTCATTACTTAGACGAAGCAGTTCATGAATTTTTCAACTATCTAAAAGCTTCTGGCCTCTATAAAAATAGTATGATAGTAATCTATGGTGATCACTATGGATTAAGTAATTCCGAAAATGAAACCTTAGCTCCAATTATTAATGAAAGTGCTGATACTTGGAACACATATAACAATGTGCAAATGCAAAAAGTTCCATTCATGATTCACGCTGATAATTTAAAAGGAAAAATCAGTCACGAAATTGCTGGCGAAATCGACGTTCTTCCAACCTTGCTTCACCTACTTGGAATCAGTAATAAGGGCTATGTTCAATTTGGTAGCGACATGCTTTCTCCTCATAGACAAGATTGGATCGTCTTTAGAAATGGTACTATTGTCAGCTCCAAATATATTATCGTTGGAGGCAAGGGAATAAAAGGAACAGTTTACAATCGAATTAACGGTAGACAAATTATTAATTTTAGCCCGCAGGAAAAGAAAGAAATTACCGCTTTAGCTAAAAAAGCTAAAGATTCTCTTCATTATTCTGATTTGCTTAATAATCATAATTTACTACGGTTTTACACTCCAACAGGTTTTGTACCGGTTGATCCAACTCAGTTTAATTACTCTACTAATTATCAAAAGATGATCTCAATCAGACAAGACCTAGCAGATAGTTCTACTTCACTTTACAGTGAAAATCATAACCGTTCTACAACCAAGCTCTATAAGACTGATGCTTCTGAATTGCACAATCGTGAAAAAGATATTACTAAAGTGCCAGAAGAAGTACTTAAGAATCAATTAACCGAGCAAAATAAAAGTAGCACAGAAAAAAGTGATAAAAACTAAAGAAAATTAAAAGGCATTCAGCTGTATAAAATTGCAGCTGAATGCCTTTTTCTATTCATCTTTGCTTATAAATTGTTCATAGCCTTTATCATAAAAGATAACCGTAAATGTTGATCCTTTGCCAGGTGCAGAAGCCACTTTTACTTTACCACCGTGCTGTTTAATCAATGAGGAAACAATGGCCAATCCTAACCCAGATTCGCCTGTGCCCATCCTCGCTCTTGATGGATCAGCCTTGAAAAAGCGTTCAAAGATAAACTTAGTTTGGTCTTTACTCATGCCGATACCATCATCCTTGACAGATATTTCACTAGCATGTTCCAATCTTTTACCAGAAATTTGAATGTGACCATCATGCGTAAATTGAATGGCATTTTGAACCAAGTTGACCATCACCTGCGTAAATCGATCACGATCTGCATAAATTGGCAATTTTTCTGGACCAGCAACACTAATTTCGTCTTTAGCCTTTTGAGCATTTTGTTTTAACTGCGACTTTAAGTCATGCAGAATTGGCATTGCATCAAAATCTGTTTTAATCAACATGATCTGATTATTACGGATTTTTTCATAATCCAAATTTTCATTAACTAACCTAATTAAACGTTTAGTCTCACGTTGCATTAAATCAATAGACTTAGGCTTAGATTCTTCCGGAATGGCGTCATACTGCAAGCCCTCCAGAATGCCATTAATAGTTGTCAAAGGTGTTCGCATTTCATGAGCTGCATCAGCCATAAATTGATCACGCCGCTTTTCTTGTGCCCTAACTTCTTCATTTGATTGCTTAAGTGCCTTAACCATTTTATTAAAGTTTTCAGCCAGCTGATCAATTTCATCACTGTCTTTATGAGCGATCTGTACATTGAAGTTTCCTGAGGCAACTTTTTGCGTTGCCCGAGACAACCGTTTGATTCGTTTAGTTGAATAATATGAAATGATAAAGCTAAGAATAAGTCCAACTGCTACAGTGATTAACAAAGCCCGCAATAAATTGCGCTTAGCCATATATATTGGTCGCTCAACATGTTTTACCCTAGAACTAATCCACGCTATACCAACCAAATTTTTTCCATTCATCCAGGGGACTAAGACACCAGTATATGCGTCCTTAGTTGAACCAATTGGGGAATTTTCAGTATGGTTATTCTGGATGCGAATCTCTTGTCCATTTTGCAAAGTAGAAAAAATCTTATCAGACAATTGAACTTTGGCATTGACCCGAGGATAAATTTGCGTATTTTTATCATCAAAAATACGTAAATGAACGTCATCTCCACGCAATACAAATTCTAATTGATTCAAGAAATTATCATTTAGTAAAGCTGTGCCGTTTTTGCCATCCGTTTCAGCTAATTCTCCCAACGAATTAGCATAACTTTCCATTCGTTGATAATTTTGCATGTAAGCCTGATTACGGGCATATCCGATTTCTGAATAACCAATAATGGAAATCGTGGTTACGATAATCAAAAGAAAGCCCAGCATGTTCTGATAAATTAATTTCATTATTTGACCTGCGAATCGTCAAACTTATAGCCGACACCCCAGACTGTTTGAATAACTTTGGCGCCAACTTTTTCTAATTTTTGCCGCAATTTTTTAATATGAGCATCAACGGTTCGTTCTTCACCATAATACTCATATCCCCATACTAACTCTAATAGCTGATCACGTGAAAATACTTGCTTAGGCTTTTGAGCCATCGTATACAGTAAATCAAATTCCTTAGGTGTTAAATCGACTACCGGTTGATCATCAAACAAAACTTCTCGTCTATCCTTAGAAATTTTTAGATGAGGTGTTTGAATTTCATATTCCTGATTAGTATTTTCTTGCGTTTGAACATCTTCTTCCATCATCACACGACGATGAAGGGCCTTAATTCGTGCAATCAGGGCAATTGGACTAAATGGCTTAGTCACATATTCATCAGCACCAATTCCTAATCCCAGAACTTGATCTGATTCACTGCCCCTAGCAGTAAGCATGATAATTGGAACAGTAGGAGAAATAGCCCTTACTTCCTTAGCAACCTGAATCCCATCTTTTTTTGGCAAATTCAGATCTAATGTAATCAAATCATACTTATCTGCATTTTCTTTAAACATATCGACGGCTTCGACACCGTCGACAGCGATATCTTGCTGCCAACCTTCTTTTTTGAAAAACATTCCCATCATTTCAGCGACAGAACTGTCATCTTCAACCATTAAGATTCTCAAACTCATTATCGATCCCTAAATCCTTTTGTTCTTTGACGTTTTACTTGATCGGGATCGACATAGTCATGTGGCAATTCATGTCTTTTACTTAAAAAAGATTTGAGACTTTTTTCAGTAAAGACAATTGGCAATAAGATAAATAAATAAAAAGTTAATAGCCAAATGAGAAAATAGCGATCCCAATTCAAATAGTGAATAATTAACCCTATTACGACTTGAATCAAGCCGAATAAAATACAATATAAACTTGCCCTTCTTTGAGCAAACTTAAAACTATCCTTGTTAACTTGCGCTAGATAAGATAAATAGCCATAAATCCGATTAGGCTTCTTGGCTGGTGAAATCAACCAAATAATTCCAATCACTGCCATTATTGAACCACAAGCGACATAGATCACAATTTCTCACTCCTAAATCTGATAAAATAAACGGTTATTCCTCACCAGGTGCAGACATAACTATTCTCATTTTACCAGTGAAAGTGAATTTCTTCATCTCATTTGGAATAATTAAATTAGTTCCTAATTTCAAATCATATGTTTTGCCATCAGCTTCAAGTTTTCCTTCGCCTTTAATGACTGAAACTAAAAGATATGGATGATCCTTTAACCCTGTTTTCCAAGTACCATCAAGGTCAATTTGCCATAAGTAGAAGTGTGGTGAAATTGGTGGTTCTACCAAAGTCTTAATTTCTGCATCTTGATCCTTGCTGGTCTTAATATCAAGCTTAGGATCAACATGAGGTACAGTAGTTACATCAATTGATTTTTGCGTATGAAGTTCACGCTTTTTACCGGTCTTCTTATCTACTCGATCATAATCGTAAAGACGGTAAGTAACATCACTTGATTGTTGAGTTTCAATTACCAAGCAACCCTTAGTCAAAGCATGGATTGTACCTGCTGGAACGTAGAAAAAGTCGCCAGCCTTAACTGGAACTTTTCTGAGCAACTTGTCCCATTCACCCTTATGGATCATATCAGCTAATTCTTCACGAGTCTTAGCATAATGACCATAAATAATGTAGGCACCTGGGTCTGCTTGCATGACGTACCAGCTTTCAGTCTTGCCGGAATCATTTTCTACTTTTCTAGCATAATCATCATCTGGGTGTACTTGCACTGATAAATTATCATTGGCATCCAAGAACTTAACCAAAAGTGGAAATTCCTTAGCCTTAGGATTACCAAATAATTCTGGATGTTTTAAATAAACATCTCTTAAAGACATGCCCTTAAGTGGACCTTCAGTTACTACTGAAGCATCATCCTTATAGCCAGAAATAATCCAAGCCTCACCGACTTCTCCTTCTGGAATATCATAGTGAAAAATATCATCTAATTTGCGTCCGCCCCAAATCTTTGGTCTAAAATACGGGGTTAAAAATAATGGTTCCATTTAAATCACCTCACATAAAGTATATACTTTGAGGCTATAAAAATGAAACCCTTTTCTTAATTATATATCTACCTTTTTGTTTACATGTAAACCTATTTGCTATACTTAAGGATTCCTTCTACCAATCGCTTCATTCCGTCTTTTACCATTGCTAATGGGCAGGCTAAATTTATCCGAATGAAATCTTGTCCGTTACCGCGATAAACAATACCTGCTGAAACAATTAGACCTGTCTCTTTTCTCAAAAAAGCAGCAAAATCTGCAGAATTATCAGTCACTTTCTGTACATTAATCCACATCAAATAAGTGGCATCCCCAGAGACAACTTTTACCTCAGGAACATTTCTTGAATGAACTGACTGACATAATCAAAATTCTCATTTAACTGTTGCTTTAACTTCTTCAGCCAATCATGCCCCTCTTCATAAGCAGCATGAAGTGCAGCCACAAAGTCTTGCTTGGTGAAACCAAAGAAATCACATTGCTTTTAGCTTCAATTGAAAATGCTGGTGTATAGCCCTGTCCTTTTCTGACCAAGTCACCATGAATCTCATCCGAAAGCAAAACCACATGGTGTTTTTGACATAATTGTGCAATTTTTTGAACTTCTGCTTTAGTCCAAACCTTACCAATAGGATTGTGAGGATTACAGAAAATCATTAACGTAGTGAGTGGATCAGCTAATTTTTCTTCTAAATCTGTCCAATCAATGCTGTAATGTTCACCATCAAACACTAAATTACTTGATAAAACATGGCGCCCATTATTCAAAATAGAGTTATAAAAAATATTGTAAACAGGCTCTTGAACTAGAACACTATCGCCAATATGCGAAACACGCCGCACAATCGATGAAATCGCGGGCACAACTCCCGTGGTAAAGATCATCCAATTGGTTTGCGGACGATATCCATGTTCTATTTCATACCAATCCGCTACCGCATTAAAATAATCAGCTTGTGGCCACTCATAACCAAAGGCACCTAATGAAACTTTTTCTTTCATTGCCTTAATGATTTCCGGTGCTGTTTTAAAATCCATGTCGGCAATCCACATCGGTAATTCACCTGGCTTAACATCCCACTTTACTGAATCCGTATGACTACGATCAGGTGCATTTTTAAAATCATATTCCATTATTATCACTAATCCTTTGGTTTTTGATTATTATCTGAATGCTTTACCTTTGAAATTATCTTTGGACAATTGATTTTCGTTTTTTCAGGATCAATCTTATTTGAATCCATAGTTAAAATTCCAATTTCTGGCGCTACAATTTTACCTGACACGGAATTTTTAACACTATCAATTTTACTAGTCACTTCTACATCCATATCTGAAACATATTCAAAAGCTAAATCAGTATGAATAAGTGAACTATTTTTAATTTCAATATGATCAATATAATTTAATCCTTGATCACTTTCGATTTTACAATTAATGAATTTAATATTCTCAGTATTCCAAGTTAGATACTCACCATCAATTGTTGAATCATAAATAGTCACATTTTTACAATTCCAAAAAGCATCTTTAGAGACAAAAGTTGAATTGTGAACCTCAATATTTTCAGCACCATCAAAAACATAATTACCAACTACACTCACGTGATCTAGATATATATTCTTGCTACCCTTGCCAAAATAGTCGCCATTAATTTGTGAATTAGTAATTCTAATATCATTACAAGTCCACATCGTTTCTTCTGCATTGGCAAAATGAACATTGTCCAATCTAATATGACTTGCTCTTCTAAATAGTTTAGGCGCTTGTAAAGCACTATTCTTAATAGAAATGTTTTTAGTATACCAAATTCCACTCCTAGACATTATTTCAAAGGTAGTATTTTCTACTTCTACATGATCGTCATACCATAATGGATACTTCCATGTAAAAATTGAATCTTTTAATCTGACATTATTTACCTCCTTTAAAGGAGATTCACCGTGACCAAAGGTAATGCCTTCAAGTTCCGCATCATTAATGCCATAAAGTATTCTTTCCCCTTCAAAGTATTTATTTTTGTATTTAATCATTCGCTCACCTATTATCTGTAAAAACAGTTTTCTTTAGGTTCCATTATAAATAGCAGCTTTTATAATGTTTAATACTTATTTTTAGGGCAAAGCTATAACTAATTATTATTAATAAATAAAAATAAAAGTCTTGCTAGGAATCATATCCTAGCAAGACTTTTACTATTGTATGGAGATGAGGGGAATTGAACCCCTGTCCAAACGCATTCCGTCACTGACCTCTACGATCATAGTTATATTACTTGAACTTCACTAGCCCAAAACGCCATATAACAGGGCTAGGATGAGCTAGCTAACCTGTTAAGACTCTTTTCAACTATTCAGGTGAGGTAGTTAAACGTAACTCGTTAAAGTTGATACTCAGTGTCAGCCACGAGTAAACCGACAAAGAGCAACGCATGCGCTAAATTAAGCAGCTAATGCGTAAGAATTTTTGTTATTTGCAGTTATATTTAACTGTAACGTTTTTACGTAGACGTAACCTACGAATCGCAGTCAATGCGAATCTACGCCTGTCGAATCCCAAAACATCCCCTTGAGACTCTACTATTGTAGCATAGACAAATGAATCCTGCGAATAAAAAGCTTAATTAATATCAGTTAAACGAACTACATCACGTTCAATGATTAATTCTTCGTTAGTTGGAATAACCATTGCCTTTACCTTAGAATCTGGCTTAGTAATGAAATGTTCGCCGTTTTCTTCATTTGCTTCGTAATCTGGTTCAACGCCCATGTATTTGAAAGCATCCATTACTTCTTTACGTACGCCCATATCATGTTCACCAATACCAGCAGTAAAGATAATAGCATCAACGCCGCCCATTTCAGCAATATATGAACCAACGTAACGCACAATTCTATTAATGAAGATTTTTCTAGCTAACTTAGCACGATCTGTGTCGCTTTCACGAACATCACGCATATCTGGAGAAATACCTGACAAACCAAGTAAACCAGATTTGTGATTCAAGATATGAATCATTTCATCCATTGACTTACCTTCAACATGCATCAAATGTTGAATAAGTGATGGATCAATATCACCACAACGAGTTGCCATCGTAATACCAGCAATTGGACTAAAGCCCATTGAAGTATCAAATGATTTACCGTCTTTTACAGCAGTAACTGAAGCACCTGAACCTAGGTGACAAATAATCAACTTCAAGTCTTTTAGATCTTTACCAAGCATCTTAGCAGCATGAGGTGCAGTATAACGGATTGATGTACCGTGGGCACCATACTTGCGGACGCCATATTTTTCATAATATTTATAAGGAAGAGAATATAAGTAATGAACTGGATCTAGAGCGCGGTGGTAAGTAGTATCAAATACAGCTACTTGTGGCACCTCTGGCAATACGTTCATAAATGCTTCAATTCCACGGCCTTCAGCTGGGTTATGAAGTGGAGCGTAATCTTCTAATTCATAAATCTTAGGCAAGTTTTCCTTAGTGATAATAGTAGAATCAGTAAAGTATTCACCACCATTAACTACACGGTGACCCACACCAACGATTTCATGTAAATCATCTACTACATTGAATTGCTTCAAGAATTTAATTAATAAGTTAACTGCAGCTTCTTGATCGGCAATTTCTGTTTTTTCTACATGCTTACTGCCATCAGCCAATTTAATTTCAAAGGAAGCATTGTCTAATCCAACACGATCAGCCATACCACTTGCAATAACTTTTTCATCTGGCAATGAGAATAATTTATATTTAAAAGATGAACTACCAGAGTTAATTGCCAAAACCTTTTTCATAAAAATAATTTCCTCCTCTTTCAATAAAAGTTAAGTAATCCCGAATTAATGATTGATTTTAGTATACCACTCGTTCAATTTGACATTAAAACGAATCAAAGCCTCTTCTTTCTTCAAAGAATCTAGTTTAGTTAACAAAACTTCACTAGCCTTGGCATCTTCTCCATGATTTTGGAAAACAAGGATCGACTTTTGATTAAATTTATTTTTAAACATGTCATCAGGCAATTCGACAATGGCTTTCAAATATACCTTTTTCGTTAACCATGGCATAAAATCAGCACCAATCTTGCCTGATAAAATTGATTTAGGAACAACTAAAAATGCATAACCCGCAGGTTTTAAGTTCTTAATTATTTGTTCAATTAATAGTAAGTGTGCAAATGAATGACCTTTTTCTGCTCGATTTTCAAATTTTTTAGCATTTTCATCAACTGGATAATAGCCAATCGGCAAATCGCTTACTACTACATCCGGATTAGAACACATCCATGGCATTAATGCATCTTGACAATAAAGTTCAATGTCAAAGTCATTCAAGTGTGCTGCCACATCTGCTAAGTTAAGCATTTCTTCATCATTATCAATTCCGACTAATTGATAGTTATCTTTAGAATGGTTTAAGGCCTTTAATTGTGAAATGATTGAAAACAGCAGAATTCCAGTACCAATTGTAGGATCAACTATTTCAACCTTTTCATTCTTCACCAATTTATGCATTAACATTGCAATTACAGTTGAAATTGCTGGTGGTGTTGGCATCTTATTAACATCAAAGCCATCATCATTAATTGCTTTTAAAGTTAAAAAAGTAAAAACTTGCGCCTTATCTTTTTGACTAATCTCATCATAATCAAGTGACTGATATTTTTTACTTAATTCTGCAACAGTTTGTTCATCTGGTGCACCATTTTCGACTTTGATTTTACCTTGCTCTAAATTATCAAATGTTTCAACTAAGGCTTCTGTAAATGAAACATTCAGGGCTTTTTGCAAAGTTTGTACGCAATCTAAAAATTGATTAAAAAGTTTCTCAAATTTTCCCATAACGTCCCTCCATTACCTCCATTATTTTAAAGAAAGGAAAGAAGAGGTGCAAGGAAAGTTATTTACCAGACAAATATTTGATAATCATCAAATTATTCTCCATGCTTGCGCAATAGACTTCTTGATACATTTTGATAAAAAGCAAAGTCGTAATTAAAACTAAAATGCTGCTAAGCAATGCGCTTCCTTTTATTTTTAACAATCTTTTTCTCTCTTTCTGGTTTAGGTTCTTCATCAAGCTTGAAAACTAAATCTGATTTTCCTTTATTTTCTTCTACTACATGAATGATAATTTGATCTTTTTTAGTGACAAACTGAGCCGATTTTATATTGAAAATAAGCGGCATATATCCACCCCGCCCAGCTCCTGCTTTTGATACCTTTAAAACATGATTTTTTAAATAATATTCAATCGCATACTGTTCTTTTTCATCATTTTTATTAACTCGCATAAAAACTATCCTATTGCTTTTGGAATCTTTCACGATTGGATAAACAGTTTTCGTATCCTCAGTATGCATAAAATTATTCAACTGCACATATGCATAAGCAATATCATTTACATGCTGATTTTCATGCATGTTGGCTCTTTTAATACTTAACAGCAGATTTTGCAAAATGGAAAGGACCAGGATAGTAATAAAAAGAGAAAAGATGACTTCTGCTAACATGAATCCTTTAGTCTGCAATCTTGTATTTTTGGTTAGTATTTTTATCATTAAGATAATGCTGCCCTATCCTTTCATAAACGTGATCATGTACCGTTATCTGATCCAGATTGTTGGCCTTTAACACATGATAGGCATAGACACGATCAGTTTTTAATTCCATTTCACGACCATTTTTTTGACTTTCAGCAACAGTTAAGTAAAGGCAACTTACAGCAAATAGTGAAATGATAATGGCAATGGCGCTTTCGAATATAAAAAATCCCTTTACTTTTTTCATTTTGCCATTCGTCCCCATAGCATTTGATATTTCACAGCTTTTTTCATCCCATAACCGCTAAACGTTATTGTCCCAGGAACAGAGCGTCCAGTTTTAGTAAAAACAAATTTGTTCAAACCTTTAATATCAATATTTTTATCAATATTTACTTGCTTTTCATGACCACCACCGATTAATTTTATATAATGTTGATCCTCGGAAAAAATGACGGTAACGGCATGTCCCTTTATCGTGCTAATTCGAGATGCTTGATCAAGAGCAGCATTTACTTCTCTTACTGTATTATCAAAAATTAAACGGTGTTGATATTTTTGCAGTTGTAAACTGCCAATTAACAGCATCCCGCAACAAATAGCTAAAGTAATCATCGTTTCAATCAAAGTAAAAGCTCTATATTTATTTCTTATTAATCTCAGTAACTTTGCCATTTTCTAATTTAAAACTCTTATTTGCCTTTTTTACTTGATCTTTAGTTAAAAATTCACCCTGTAAATCTTCAAATTTGCTAGGTGTATCGTGTCCATCATCTTTATACATTTCCACCTGTGTTTGCAAAGTAGTCTTAAAGGCATCTGAAGTTCTCGTTTCTGCCTTTTCCTTTTGATTCAACATATTTGGCATAATCAACACCATCAAAATGACGATAATAGCAATCACAACCACCATTTCAATTAGAGTAAAGCCCTTTTGTCTACGGCTTTTAGCTAAAATATTTAACAAATATTTCTTCATTTTCTTTTTCATATTTTTCTCCTTAAAGTCCTTGCATCATTGAATACATTGGCATTAATAATTTCAAATACATGCCAATCACGCAAAAGCCAATCAAGATAAAACAAAATGGCTGTACGTTAACAACTAATTTTTCTATTTTTTGAGTTAAATCAATAAATAAGCTACGCCCTAACATTAAGCAGCTTTGACTTAAGTTTTTTCTTTCCGAACCTGTTTTAAGCAAAACTAACAAGCTATTCGGTAAAAAGACTTCTTGTTCTACGATCTCTTCCAAATTTGTTCCTTCAGCTAATTGATGCCCTATTTTTTGTCCCAAGGCTTGCTGCAAGGATCCTTTTTCCTGCTTTGATGCGTATTCACACATTTTTTGCAATGAAAAACCACTGGCTAAAAGCATCCCAATGTCATACACGAGCAAATAATTCACATATAGCAAAATCACTGGTCCAATAATGGGATATTTAGTTAATCTTTGCATTGAGTCGTAATCCTGTTTGTTGAGTAAAACAATTATTCTTGCTAAAAAATATATTCCAGCAAGTACAACTCCAATCAATCCTAGCATGACCAAATCACCAGAATGCTCATTACCATCGCTAAATTGAGTAGAAATAAATGACTGCATAAAAGCAAGTAAAATCACCATCATAATTGCTAGGACAAATGGATAGGATAACTCTGCTCGCAATTTTTTAACTTGTTCTTGCTTGAGTCGACTAAGAATAGATAATTGATTCAAACATTCAATTAAGTTTCCTTGCTGCAATGCCAAATTAACCTGCGTCACCGTTGTTTTTGAGAAACCTAATTGAATTAATTCAGCACTAAAACTATTCCCATCTTTCATTCGCTTAACCAGTTTTTGCATTAGTTTCTTTTTCTTTGGCCACAAAACAGGCATCAGCTCTATCGAATTAATCAATGAAAAACCATTTTCTAAACTATGTTTTAAATAATCTAAAAAAACGAGTTGTTCTTCGCTATTTAGCCTATCCTTCTTTGAATTGCTCATATATTTCATCATCGATTTTCCCTCCTTTCCGCAACAACTGCATATTCTCTTGCCAATTAACGAAGTCACTGCGCACGCTTAGCTGCAATTCCTGATTTAAAAGTTCGCCTTTAGCAATATCCATTAGACACTGCATCCCTACTGCACTAGGCAACAGCCTTTGGTAAGACACAGCAGTCAAGCAATTAGCTAATTCATCATTCTTGATGCCTAAACTCTCCAAACGTGAGATAGTCTGCAAAGTACTTTTAGCGTGAACCGTCGCAAAAACTAAGTGTCCACTCAAAGCTGCATCAACTGCTAATCTTGCCGTACCTTGATCACGAATTTCTCCAATAATCAAAATATCTGGACGGTGTCTCAAAGCTGCTTTTAATAAACTTTGATAGTCAATTCCGGCTTCATTATTGACTTGTGACTGCAAAAAAGTAGGTTCATGAACTTCAACTGGATCTTCAATAGTCATTACTACTTTATTGGGACTTAATTTTTTTGCGACTTCATACATCGTAGTTGTTTTGCCTGACCCAGTGGGTCCACTAGTCACGATCAATCCTCGATGCAAAGCTGATCTTTCTAACGATTCTATTTGCTGAGGAAAGAAATATTTACTTTGCTTAATCTCATAAATTATTCTAATGACCAGTGATTCTTGATCTGAAAAGTCACCCAAACTAGAAAGACGCAAATAATATTCTTTTTGATCAACCTCGTAAGCCATTGCTCCTACTTGAGGTCTACGATGTTCTGCAATGTCCATCTGAGCGCTATATTTAAAGAAGTTAATAGTTTCTTGTCCCTCATTCAAGGAAAGGTCGGTTTGGGTAATTACACCTTGGTTAGTTCGAAACTGTACAACCATCGTTTCCTTTTTCGGAAAAAAGAAAATATCACTCGCCTTACTTGAAATTGCGGAAGTGAGTAATTCATTGATA
This sequence comes from Lactobacillus sp. UMNPBX17, assembly GCF_002553735.1. Classification (NCBI taxonomy): domain Bacteria; kingdom Bacillati; phylum Bacillota; class Bacilli; order Lactobacillales; family Lactobacillaceae; genus Lactobacillus; species Lactobacillus sp. UMNPBX17. The sequence goes on along the minus strand of NZ_PCYT01000022.1, from coordinate 154 downwards.
AATTCCTTTGTTTTCATAAAAATCCCCCTTTTTTGCCTCACACTATTTAATACGCAAAAAAAGGCGATTTTTTTCTGAGAAATTTTAAAAATTTTATTCTCGCCGATTGTAAAATCAAATTGAACACTTTAGAAAAATAAAAAGTCCATTTGGA
>NZ_PCYT01000021.1:0-26820 GCF_002553735.1 Lactobacillus sp. UMNPBX17 | reverse complement strand
AATCATTGACATTGAAACTTGGTGCAATTCATTGCCAAGAAAGATCTTGGCTTATCATACACCAGATGAAATCTTTGAAAGAGAATTAGATCGCATCTATCAAACAGCCTAAACAAAAGTGTTCAAGTTATTATTGCAATTTACGATTTTTTTAATTAATATTTATTTTTCAACATATGCATACTTAAAGTTATAATTAGCACCTGCACCGTTGTAAACAACATTTTTAACCGTTGGTCGAACCATCCAAGCTTCGGCAGGTTGATACAAAGGTACTACTCCCTGTTCTGTTAACAATACACGTTCAGCCTTAGCTAAATCTTCAAAACGATCATCCATATTACCAGTAGTCTTTGAAGCGGCAACATACTTATCGTAATCTTTATTAGCCCACTTACTCCAATTATATGATGCATTTGTAGTATTCAAATCAAGGAAAGAAATTGGATCAGTAAAGTCCGCTTGCCAACCCATGAGCAAAGCATCAAAATTACCACTTTGGCCACGTACTAATGCAGTCTTCTTAGGTAAGCTGTTAACTTTAACACTGACTCCCTTCAAATTAGATTCAATAGTACTTTGCAAATATTCCCCAGCCTTTTTAGCATCATCATCGTCATAAGTTAGCAAAGTAAAGTTAACTTTACTTTGACCTAAAGCCTTTTGTGCCTTCTTCCAATAATTTTTAGCTAACGCAGGATTATATGTCATTACCTTATCTGTTTCAGCTGTTTTAACTAAAGCCGTATAATCTTTACCATTAAATTCAGTCATGTTAGCTGGTGAAAAAGTAGTTACTGGCTTATTGGCCCCACCTACTGAGGAAGCTAAAGCTTTACGATTGATTGATAACGAAAGTGCTCTACGGAAATCTGCATTCTTAAAAAGTCTATTTTTCTCATTTAATTGCAAATATTGAGTAGATGAAGCTGGTCTAATAGTATAGCCTGATTGATGTTTCAATTGCTTTGTAGCCTGTGGTGCCAACAAAGCGGCATCCAACTTACCTGATTGATACAGGTTATAGTCAGTTGATGGCGTTTTTTGAACGCTGTAATTAATAGTACTTAGCTTAACCTTATTCTTATCCCAATAATTATTATTCTTAACTAACTTCCAAGATAAATTAGAGCCTGTCCAACCCTTTGAAACAAATGGACCATTGTAAACCATAGTTTTTGAGGAAGTACCATAGTTCTTACCATACTTTTCAACAGCATGCTTATTTTGTGGGAAGAAAACACCAAATCCCATTAACAGCTTAAAATACGGGATTCTTCTATCTAAAGTAACAGTTAAATGTTGATCATCATCAGCTTTAACACCAAGTGTATCAGCCTTTTTCTTACCCGCTACTACGGCATCTGCATTCTTTACACCTGAAAAAAGATATGCATATTGTGATGCTGTTTTTGGATCAACGGTCCTGCGCCAAGAATAAACAAAATCTTTAGCAGTCACGGGATCTCCATTGGACCATTTAGTATTTTTTCTTAAAGTAAAATGCCAGGTCTTACCGTCTTTTGAAACTTCAGTCTTAGTTGCTAAAGCGTTTTCTACCTTAGAATTTTTACCTAAACGGTATAATCCTTCCATGGAATTGCTAATTTGATCCATGCTAGTAGCATCGGTTACCTTTGATAAATCTAAAGTTTGTAGTTCTGATTTAGTCATCCAATTTAAAGTTTGTTTAGTTCCAGTTGAAGAGTCCTTATTAGAACACGCTGCTAGAGTTGCAGCAGATACTACTGTTAACATACTTGCACTTAAATACTTTTTCCATTTTTATTCCTCATTATTTTCATACACAAAAGGAGCAACCGCCTACTTGCAGTTGCTCCTTTTAATTAAAATCCATTTATCGCCTACAAAATTATTCCAAGCACTGCAACTGAAGTTAAGTATTGAGTTGTAAGGTTAAAATAACAATTGAAATTGATAACATGAATTTTCTCCTTAATTTAATTACTAATTACCGGAAACATAAGCTCCCTTAAAGTTGTAGTTAGCACCAGCTGCATTGTACACAATGCCCTTAACTGATGGACGTACTAACCAAGCAGTAGTTTGGTAGTAAAGTGGCGTGATACCTTGATCCTTAAGCAAGATCTTTTCTGCCTTAACTAAATCGCTGAAGCGGCTTTCATCGTTAGTTGCAGTCTTAGAGCTGGCAATTAACTTGTCGTATTCACCGTTAGCCCACTTACCAAAGTTTTGAGCATTCTTTGAAGTGAACAAGCCATCGAATGAAATTGGGTCAGAGAAGTCTGCACCCCAACCAGTAACAACAATATCAAAGTTACCTGAAGTTTGACGACTCAAACGGGTCTTGAATGGTAAGTTTTGAACACTAACTTTGGCACCCTTTAAATTTTCTTCAATTTGACTTTGAAGAGTTTCAGTGGTCTTTTGAGCAACATCAGTATCATCTGACAAGATAGTGAATGAAACGCTCTTAGTGCCTAATTCCTTAAGGGCTTGAGCAAATAACTTCTTAGCTTTAGCTGGGTTGTATTGACTGTAATCAGTATCCTTGGTCTTATCAGCAAAGTCTTGACCTTCAACCTTAGTCAAACCAGCTGCAGTTAATGAACTTGCAGGCTTGTTAGCACCACCTAAAGCATTAGTTAAAGCTTTACGGTTAATTGCAAGTGAAATTGCACGACGCAAGTTAGCATTCTTTAAGAACTTATTCTTTTGATTGTATTGTAAGTATAAAGTACTTGAACCTGGACGAAGAGTGAAGCCATTTTGATGCTTTAAATTCTTAGTTTGTTGCGCATCAAGACTTACTGCATCAATCTTATTTGATTGGTATAAGTTGTAAGCAGTTGATGGTGTCTTTTGCACGCTGTAGTGAATTGTGTCTAACTTAACAGCATTCTTATCCCAGTAGTTGTTGTTCTTCTTCAAGTTCCATGAAAGGTTAGAACCTGTCCAGCCAGTTTGCTTGAATGGACCGTTGTAAACCATGTACTTAGAAGCAGTACCGTACTTAGAACCATACTTTTCAACAGCCTTTTCTTGTTGTGGGAAGAATAATGGGAATCCCATCAAAAGCTTGAAGTATGGAATACGCTTATCAAGGCTAACAACTAACTTGTTGTTACCTTCTGCCTTAATACCTAAAGTGTTAACTGCTGCCTTACCTTTAGAAATCTTGTCGGCATTGTGAATACCTTCGAACAAGTATGCATATTGTGAAGCAGTCTTAGGGTTAACAGTTCTACGCCATGAATAAACGAAGTCCTTAGCAGTTAATGGAGTACCATCTGACCACTTAGAGTTACGTAAAGTGAAAGTCCAAGTCTTACCATCTTTACTTACTTGAGTCTTTGATGCCAAACCATTTTCAACCTTAGAGTTTTCACCTAAACGATAAATACCTTCCAAAACATTGTTCAATTGGTTAAAACTAGTAACATCAGTTGCTTTTGACAAGTCCATGGTAGGAATTTCTGCGATTTCCTCCCAATTAAGAGTCTTCTTAGCTGAAGAAGATGAGTTACTCTTTGAACCACAAGCTGCTAAAGTTGCAGCTGAAACTAAAACTGTAGCTCCTGCCGCAAATAATTTTGCAAATTTCATACAATTAACCCCTCTCAATTATGAGATTTTTAATAATTCTTTTTAACTTGATTAAGAGTATACTCATGTTTTTATTGAAATGCAATATTATTTTTTAATTTTATTTTTATACAGCACACAAAAAGGTTACTAGATATAGTTCTAGTAACCTTTTTAACTTATATATTCCACTCTTGCATGAACTCACGCACAAAATTGCGCATGTAAGCTGTACGTCGTTCAGCCTCTTTTTTAGCTGCCGGTGTATTCATCAAATCAGCTAACGAAAATAATTTTTCATAAAAATGATTGATCGTTGTTTCCTCATGATTGCGATATTGATCATGACTCACTAACTTCTCTGGTTTAATTTTAGGATCATAAATCTTGTTGCCGTGCTTGCCACCATATGTAAAGGCACGTGCAATTCCAATTGCGCCCAAACTTTCTAATCGATCTGCATCTTGAACATATTGGCCAGAAAGCGGCAAATGATAATGATGCTCAATATTGGCGGAGAAAGACATGTGCTGAATAGTGTAAAGAATGTCCCAAGCTTCTAGATCATTAAAACCTAATTGAGGCAATAATTCTTCGATCTCTTTAACCACCTTTGCGGGATCAGCACAAATCTTTTCATCAATCGTATCATGAAGATAACCTGCAGATTTAATAATTGCTACTTCGCGGCTATCCCTATGCGCATGTTCATGATCAGCAAGGTACATCTTGCTAGCTAATTTAGCCACACGCTCACCATGATAAAAATCATGTCCTGTCTTTTCGCCCTCTAAATGCTTTTTAGTAAAATCAATTACTGCATCAATATTCATTATGCCATTGAATCCCATGCTTCTACTGGAGTTGCTTCGCCTTCCCAGATCTTAACTAATTTTTCTGGGACGTATTGCTTCTTTACGACTACCTTAAATAAGTATTCGTTGAACCAATCATCATCCATGACAAAGTAGCCTTTTTCACCGACTTTTGTGCCCCAAGAATTTTCAATCTTCCATTGACGTGGCTTACCATCAACCACATCAACACCCACTAAAGTCATGGCATGAGTTGAACCGGAAGCACCAGTTTGCAAGCGTTCCTTCTTAGATAATTTAGTTTCAATATTAAAAATAGTATCGGTTTGGTAAAGGCCCTTAGATAAGATACCTTTTTGACGATCACTATCTTTACCGACATCACAGCCAAACCAGATAGTTTCACCAGCTTTAAGTTGCTTAATAGCAGCTTCTTTTAAGTTGTTAATTTCAGTATTTAAAAATTGAACTGGCGTACCACCTTCAACATTGTCTTCAAATGGTAATGCATAAAGTTTATCAAATTCATGATCTGGAGCATTGAACAAAACAATGTAATCATCAAGATCATCAGTAAAGTAATTATGGAAGAAATCGAGTGGAGTTAAATCACCATCAAAATGGTACTTGCCATCGTCATCTTTGAATTCAAGATCAAAGTGTTGGACAGGTTCACCAAATGCAATGACAGCCATACGGTAAACTTCGCTTAAGAATTCTTGACGCTTTGCTTCGATTTCATCGGTCTTGTTTTCCTTAGCTAATTTACGCAAAACTAGACCATCTTCGCGCAGCTTCATATTCAATGCACGGTTAAAAGCGGCGGTATTGTTTGCAGTAAAGCTCTCTTCTTGAGCATAAGTTGGCACCAAACCATACTTGCGAATCAATGATACAGCCATAGCCCATTGACCACCATCGGTATCAGGACCTTGCATATAAGTGTGTACAGTTCGATCATCAAGTGGTCTATCAGCTGTATTTAAAATATTGTCAAAAAAGATATTGGCTCTTTCTACTCTATCCCAGAAGAAGAGATAATTTTGAGAAAAAGTAAAATTCTTGGCATTGTATTTTTTAGCAAAACCATGACGCAAAGTATTTAATGCCGCAAATAACCAGCAACGTCCAGATTGCTTTTGATCAGTTACATTATCAGTAGGAATTTCGATTGAGAAATTACGGTTAAGCTTTCTAATTCCCTCGGTATTGAAACTTGCCTTTTGGACACCATTATTTACGACTGCTAGTTCTGCTACTCGGTTTTGTGGTTCTTTTTTATATTCTTTTTGAAACTTGGCAATTTCTGCCATTGTAAGTTCGTGTTTCATATAACTTTCCTTTCTCGTTAGAAATCATTTAGTTGTTATCATTTTAGCATTATTTTGCCTACTAAAAAAAGCCGCTTCCCAGGTTTGAACTGGGGACCTCCTCCTTACCACGGCGGTGCTCTACCTATTGAGCTAAAGCGGCGTTTCTATTGTATCAAAAAAGGCGAAGATATTCATTCTGAATATCTTTGCCCTTTAAAAATTCCTAATCTAAGAGTAGAAAAAGCCCACAAATATGTATGAGGTTATTAAACTTTAATCAATGACTAGTTCTTAACAACATCCTTGCTGTTCAGCCATTGCTTCTTGTTAATTCTAACAATCTTCTTGTGGTTAACCTTCTTTACAGCCTTTGCTGTGAAAGTTGAACCCATTTTAACTGTCTTCTTAGTCTTCTTAGCATTCTTAGTGTAAACAGCAACTCTTTGGTTCTTGGTGTCTTTAACAATGACGAAGATCTTGTCACCCTTCTTAATTGATGGGTTAGTTGGTACGTCTTCAGCAACACCTAACCTTGGAGTAGTAAATGAAGTAGCTTGAGCGACATTACTACCGATACCGACAAGACTTAAGCCGATTACTAAACTTGAAACAACTTTTAAAGCTTTTCTTGATTCTAGCATTTTAATAACCTCTTTCTGTTTACTCGCTTTCTCTTTACACTTTTACTATAACACTATTTAGCCAAAAGTAATCAAGATAGTTAAATATTTCACAATAAATATTCAAAAGGCTATATTTTACAGCTGCGCTCTGTGTCAGTATTCTTAAATTATGTATCAGTATAGTTATATGCATATATTGTTGCAGTATTCTAAATCGTATAGTCATCATGTGAATTTGTAAAATAACTTATATTGATTATTTTGCTTTTTGTGGCAAAAAATAAAATATCAGTTTATCTAGTAAAATATTATTTTATTTAATTCACGCTTTTTCAGTATTCAAAACTGCATAAAATCAGTTACTATATTAGTTAAATTTCATATAGTATTTCTGAAAACAAAAAAATGAGATGAATTATCATCCCATTTTCTCTGATTAATTACTTAATTGTAACCAAAGTGTACTTTCTCTTACCCTTACGGATAATTACATACTTACCATCGAAGGCGCTTGATGGATCAACTTCAAAGTCAACGCTTTGTTCACGATCACCATTAACATAGATCGCACCATTCTTAATGTCTTCACGTGCTTGACGCTTTGAAGGTTCAATCTTGGTATCAACTAAAAAGTCAACCAAGTTCTTCTTTTCGCTGCCTGCTTCTGCACTTGGAGCGTTCTTCAAACCTTGTTCAATTTGAGTTACTGATAAGTTCTTAATATCACCTGAGAACAATGCATCAGTAATCATTTGAGCTTCTTTTAGACCAGCTTCACCATGAACGAACTTAGTTACTTCTTCAGCTAAACGCTTTTGAGCAGCACGCTTCCAAGGTTCTTTTTCAGTCTTTTCAGCCAAGTCTTCAATTTCTTCACGACTAAGGAAAGTAAAGTACTTAAGGTACTTGACTACATCGCGGTCATCTTGGTTAATCCAGAATTGGTAAAATTCATAAGGACTAGTCTTTTCAGGATCAAGCCACACAGCACCACCAGCTGATTTACCAAACTTAGTACCATCAGCCTTAAGCATCAATGGAATAGTCAAACCAAATGCAGGACGATCTGCACCTTCAAGCTTGTGAATAAGGTCGATACCTGCAGTGATGTTACCCCATTGATCACTACCACCGATTTGAAGTTGAACACCATCATCTTTGTTCAAGTGGTAGAAGTCGATGGCTTGCAAAATTTGGTAAGTAAATTCAGTGAATGAAATACCGTTTTCAAGACGACTAGCAACAACGTCCTTGTTAATCATGTTGTTAACTTGGAAGAACTTACCGTAATCACGCAAGAAATCGATTAAGTTAAGCTTGCCAAGCCATTCAGCATTGTTTCTAATTTCAAAGTTTTCAGTACCAAACAACTTCTTCATTTGGTTAGTCAAGCATTCTTCATTGTGCTTAACTTGGTCGGCAGTTTGCAAAGTACGTTCAGTCTTACGACCTGATGGGTCACCGATTGCACCAGTACCACCACCGATCAAAATTACTGGGTGGTAACCTGCCATTTGGAATCTCTTCAAGATCATGAATGGTATTAAGTGACCGATGTGAAGTGAGTCACCAGTTGGGTCAGTACCACAGTAAAGAGCAAGATCATCATGTTCTGCTAAGTACTTACGTAAACCTTCTTCATCAGTTTCTTGATTAATGGCTCCACGCCACTTCAAGTCTTCTAAGATATCAAACTTTGCCATAATTTTCCTCCAATAAAAAACGTCCCCTGATCTTCCGATCAAGGGACGACTAAATTACATTATTAGCCGTGGTACCACCCACGTTTGCGCTACTGCGCCTTATTAAAGCCGGTAAAGGAGCAACCCTATTAAGTACTTCGCTAAAATCGGCCTGTCTAGCTCACACCAACCGCTAGTTCTCTGAACGCTGAGCCGACTCGCTACTCATTCGTTAGTTATGATATTAACGAGAAAAATAGTTTTAGTCAACCGCTATTTTAAGAAAACCGTTTTAATTGCGGACCATGGACCTTCTTCTCTGCCATTTAAAGCTTGTAATTTCACTTCATAACTTCTATTTCTGGTAATACCTGTAATAGCGTTAGAAGCTTGATCGGTTACTTCGTAATACCACTTGCTTGTACCTTTTTGGCGGTAAGCAATGCGGTAACTTTGTGCACTATCAATTTTCTTCCAAGCTACATGAATGTTGTGGTAAGTATTGTCAGCTTTAGCAATGGTTAAATCAACAGCTCCTGGTGTGGCATCTGAAGGAGCATAGTAGGTATGCTCAACAACTTTACTCCAAGCACCAAAATAATTATCAGTTTCTGGATTACCGTAACGAATGTAGTCAGGGTTGCTTACTCCGCGAGCCACAAAATCATAGGTTTGACCATTAACTAACTTTTTACCAATTTGAACTGGAATTTTATGACCGTTTCTTTCTAGATAGCGCGTAGCTGGAGCAGTACTTACTTCTACAGTGTTGCTACTAGAAGTGAATGAGGCAGCCTTTGAGCCCTTCTCACGCCATGCAAGTTCGTAAGTCTTAGCATGAAGTGCATCCCTCAATGTAGCAACCAGACCATCCTTAGTATCCTTCAGAGATTCAATTTCAGTATCTGTTGGCACCATGCGTGTATCAGGAACGGCTGTTAATTGGAAATCATAAAGCCCGCGAGTATTTACACTAAACACATAGGTTCCTTTAGCCAAGTACCAACTTTGGCTGGCAGTCTTATTGCCATTAACTTTGAAATCCTCTGGGTAAAGCATAGTGCTACCGCCAACAGAATTATCTTTATCAAACATGATTACGTTCATCTTGCTGAAGATGTTGCCTTTTCCAAGTTGATAAATTTGATTATTAGTCATCTTCATCGTAACCATTTGAGGTGAATCAATAGTAAAGCTGTAGTAGTCGATACTATCATAATTGTACATTTCACCCATTGCTTTGATTTTTTGACCAATTTTAATCTTTCTTGCCTTAAGGCTGCTGTTATCATTATCCTTCTTAGTTTCAACGTAAGTTTCTAAATTCTTACGAATCTTGGTCAAACGAGTATATGCAGTCTTTACGTTGGCATTCTTTGAACTGGTTAAATAGTATGTACCCTTACGCAAATAATATGTATTCTTCTTTTTGCCATAAGGAATACATGTCCATTCCATGCTATTTTTCAAGGTAACATTGCTATTTGTAACTAATCTACCAGCTGCAGGTAAATGTAATTTGTAAATTTTGCCTTTAGTTACGTGGTTACGCTTATTAATATTAAAACTAGTAGTATTCTTTGGATTATATGTACCAGCTTGAACAGTTGTAGCAGAAAGTCCAAGAAGTGCAGCACTTGTTAGTGCCATTGTCATTATCTTTTTCATTTTAATCACCTTTAACACGTTTTTTCTTAGCTACTATTTTACCATTAGACACAAAAAAGACCGAACTTCGTGTTCGGTCTTTTGTTTAGTTATCTAACTTGTAGAACCCCTTAGCCTTCAAGCCATAAGCTTGACCAGCAGTCATATCGTATTGAACCATTTCGTAGTCATTCAAAATTGCTTGTTGTTCTGAAGTCAATTTCTTAGGATCAACGAAGTGTCCCTTTTGATCAACTAATTGGAAGCCTTTATCACCGTTAAAGTTAATGGTGATTGCGGGAAGCTTCTTGTGAACTTCAGTAAGTAATGCTTGGTAAGGAGTTACCTTAGAATTAGTTTGTTCAAGCATCATTGCAGTGAAGTCGCTAGTGTTGACGTAATTAGTGTTGTGAGTCAACTTCTCCTTAGCACCATGTTCTCTAGCGTACTTGTTAGAGTAAATGAAGTAACGAGTTGAGTGCATTTGAACTGGGTATCTGCCAGTGTAGTTTTGTGACAAGATACTTGGGTAGTGGTCACCGTAGAAGACAATGGTAATTGGCTTCTTGATCTTATCAATTTGACCAATAAACTTCTTAACTGCCTTGTCGGTGTATTGCGTACCCTTGATGTAAGTTGCCATTTGTTCACGAACGGCAGCAGTGTTGAAGAGTTCACCAGATACTTTACCCATGTATTCGTTGTTTGGATACCAGTTGTTGTAAGGCATGTGGTTTTGAATTGAGATCAAGTTAATAAATTGACCACCCTTCATGCTGTTGATTTGTCTCAAACCGTTAGCATAAGTAGTGAAGTCAGAGTTGTAAGTACTCTTACCAAGTTTCTTTTGATCAATGATCTTGTATTTAGAACCAAGGTAAACGAACTTGTTAAACTTAAATCTCTTGTAGTCTTCTACTCTTGAGTAGTAAGTACCAATGAATGGGTGAACAGCTGACTTGTAGTTGAAGTCCATACCAATGGTTGGGTAGAAGTCGTAGTTTGGTACGATTTGTACATATGGAGTCAAGGTTGACTTGAACATACCCATGTTAAATCCTGTCAAAGTTTCCCATTCCATGTTGGCAGTACCACCACCATAACCTGCACTAAGCATGCTACCGTAAGTAGATCTGTCCTTCATTGATTGAATAAACTTAACTGGATTTGGAACCTTAGGATCAATCTTAATTGTTGGGAAAGTATATGGATCAACAAAACTTTCACTCAAGTTGTAGACAATAGTTTGATCCTTTAAAGTATTCTTTCTAGTCTTGTTAATTTCATCAGCAATCTTGCCATACTTTTCATTCAAGTGATTAATCGTAGCCTTGGAGTAATTAGATGGCTTATTCATAATCTGTAAATCGAAGTAGTTCAAGAAGTTCAATAATGGACCGTTAATTTGAATATCACGTTCAGGGTTTCTGAATGATTGCTTGTTATCAAAACCACGGTTGATGTGATAAATGATTCCGCCATCGTGGTTGAAGCGAGCTGGTGTCATAAACAAAAGCAAGCTGAGCAATGCCCAGATACCACGGCGCTTCCATGAACCCTTTTTCTTAATTGGAAACTTGATTTCAAGGAAAACAGTCAAAGCAATTACAATCACTAAAGCAACGGCAATCATAATTACCTTTTGTTGACCAACCATTGGAAGCAAGGTCTTCCAGTTAACAATTTCATCAAGTTCAGTTGGATAAATAGGTTCACCACGAAGGTTAAGCTTGATCTTGTTGGCAATGGCCCAACCAATGGTAATTACACTAACCAAAATGGTTGAAGTCCAGTAACGCGTTGTGATGAAGTAGAAAATTGCAAACATGGCATCCAAGAAAATGGCTGTCAAAATGATTGCAAAGAATCTAGTTCCGAGCAAGAAAATTACGGCATTGATATCTGTAGCTGTTGTAATTTGAATTCTTAAGTTATCTGATTCAATTAAGAATGAAACAAAACTCAAGATATAGAACCAGCCCCAAGTAAGAAGTCTTACTCGGTTTTCAACTACCCATGCTGTGAAGTTCTTCCAACCATATTCCACAACTTCAGCTAAATTATCATGACTATTGAAGAACTCAACTGTCTTCTTAATCGGCTTTATTCTAAATAAAAAGCGGTTATACAAATAGTTCAGCGCAAGAGCTGCGATCATCATAATGACGATCATCAAGAACTTGTTAAAACCAGCACTATTAGTAAAGCGGAATGATCTTACAAACCCACCAATAATTGGTGCGTCCATAAAAATAATTATTGGAATAAAGAAACGCATATCCTTAGCGTTATAGCTAACGATTACTTTTCTAAAGATTAAGAATACTGCCAAGACCATTAAAAATAGAAATGGCGAGGTAGGATTACTTAAAAACTTAGGAGTCCAAGAATAAACTCCACTACGTCCGGATAAACGCTGATACCAGTAGACACCGTTAAATCCCGGAACCCCAATAAACATTACAAAGAATGAAAATACTCCTGCAGCAATTGACCAGCCAAAGACTTTCTTAGGGATCTTAACATTGGCCAAGAACATCCCCCAAGCAAAGTATAAGACGAGGTAAACACCGTAAATGGAGTAGTTAAAGTACATTGTACCTGCACTAGTAGCAAAGCCTACTAATGTCAATGCACTAAGCAGCAACACATTTTGCTTAGTTGTAATTCGGCGTTGCAACTCATACAGATATGGTTGAGCCAAAATACTGAAAATCAATCCAGCTAGTAAAACTGAAGTACTTGTCAAAACTGGGAAGAACACACCCCACAGCTTCCACATGACAAAACTACCTGGTCGCTTAATGAAGTTAGCCAAATACAGAAGTATCAGCGTTACAACTGCAATAATCCAGAATCTGAATGCTTCAGTTGGACGGATTTTCTTTTTGCTGTATACAGCACCAAAAGCCATCGGTACAAGCACTAATGTTGCACTACCTAGCATTCCTGGAATAAATCTCATTAAGGTACTCAATGGCAATCTACCAAAGGTCTTCCCCCATGAAAACATCTGCACTAGCATTAAAAATGCAGCCAAGATTATACAAACAATTTGACCAACATTCAGTGATTTCTTTCTATTAATCTCACTCATTTTCCTAGTCTATGTCCTTACTAAAATTTTCTGTTATTACTTACTCTTAATTCCCAACTTCTTTTTAATTGAATATAAAATATCAACTTTTTTACCATGACCGGTAAAGAAATCAATAATATCATGCCAGAACTTGAAAATCATAATTAAAGTAATCACCAAAAAGACAATTCCTGCTTCTTGATTGTGCCAAAATTCATAAACACTGAATAAAAGCATAAACACAATTGGTGGAATCGTCAAATTTTGCATAATTGCAGTTAATACCAGAGCAATTAGCAAAGTTGCAAATCCTGCCTTCCAATCATAAAAGACCGCTACCTGAGCGGCAACTGCAACACCTTTACCGCCTTTAAAATGATCCCAAATTGGAAAACAGTGTCCTAAAATCAATCCCAGACCAGTATATGCAATATTGATATGTGCTGGGAAAACAAAATACACAATAAACAGAGCAATCAAACTTTTTAGCAAATCGCCCAAACAAGTTAAAATACCCCATTTTTTACCAAAAACAGCCCCCATGTTAGCTGTTCCTGGATTATGTGAACCATATTCTGTAGGGTTTATTTTCAAAAAGATTTTACCAACAACCATCGCTGTCAGAAAATTACCAAAAATATAGCCAATCAGCGTGGCCCAAACTCGCTCCATTAATTATCCCCTTCTCCGGTGTAATCATAGATATGATAATGCTGAATCTTGCCACTCTTAAAACTAAAGCCATTAGCTTTATTTTGTTCATTCTGGAAGGTCTCGTTATTCTGAACAACTTCCTTTTCTAATTCCAACTCTGTGCGCACTAAATCAGAAATTCGTTGCAATTCACTAGTTGGTTGAATTTGATATGCGGCATCCTCAACCTCAGCATTATAGCCATGAAGATAATCACTTGATGAGCTTTTAGCACAATCACGATAATTCATTGCAATTTGTTGTAAAGCACTAAATGGCAAGTTGGTTCGTACATTGTTTGAAACAGAGGTTAGAATTGAATCTAAATTTGATAGTGAACTAATCGAAACAGCCTTTCTAATTAGTGTCGTGATGACTTGTCGCTGTCTCTCCTGCCTACCATAATCTCCTCTAGGATCATCGTAACGCATTCTCGAGTAAGCAAGTGCTCCGGCACCACCCATATGGGTTAATTTACCTTTCTTAAAGACATAACCGCCATATTCAAAGCTAAGCGTTGGTCGAATATTAATGCCGCCAACATAACGAATCATTTTCATGATCCCGCCCATATTAACTACAGCATAATATTTAACAGGCACATTAATTAATTCAGAGACAGTGTCCATTGCCATTCTTGCTCCGCCTATCTCATAGGCAGCATTAATTTTTTCTACCCCAAACTCATCTGTACCAACCATTTGCGCCATCGTATCACGTGGAATAGAAACCAACGTATAGTGCTTCTTAGCAGGGTTAACTACAGCTAAAATCATGGTATCAGTTCGTCCACGCTTTTCTGTTCTATGAAGAGCACCAGTATCGGTTCCCATCAATAAAACAGCAAAACGTTTTTTCCCATTAAATTCACCTGTAGTTTTCACTGCAGTTTGCGGATCATAGGTTTTATCAACAGCGTTCTTTGTTCGGAAATATACAGAAGCAAAATAAGCCGCGGTCGCAACTACTGCTACTAAGACTATTATCCCCGTGACCCACGCCCAAACATGGCGCTTTTTATATTTATGATTTTGCACTCGAGTCTCTGTCGGGTAATTTCTATACTCTTTTCTACTTTTCTTCATAAATCATACCTATATGTAAATTCACATTGAGTGTATTATAACAAAAAAAGCAAATCATCGCTGACTTGCTTCCTACATCTTATTAAAATCGTTACTTATTTTTACTTTAGTGTCAATGTAATCTCAAAATTGCGGCTACTTTCAGCCTCTAATTCAATTTTATCAGTAAAAGCAGTAACTTTACCATCTTCTGCGGCTAACTTAAAATCAGTTGAAGCAATATCTATTCCATGTTCTTCATTGATTAAACTAATTTTGTTAACGCTGCTCTGACTTTGCCAAGTACTTGGCAATACAAAACCTAATGAAAATGGTAGTTCTTTATGTGATGAATTCTTTAGATAAAATGATATCTTTACTTGATTGCCCTCCAAAGCATATGTTGTCATCACTTCAAAATGATATGGAAAACTTTTATAGCTTTCCGGTGTATCAATTAAAGTCAAACTGACTCGAGTATCACCTTTATCTACGACAGTCCAGGGCAGTTTGCTAGCCCAGTTATTGCCTTGATCAAGCACTGGAAAAGCAATTGCCATACCCTCTTCAGTCCCATTTTCGCCGAGATAATCATAATTATCATTAATAGATACAAGATGAACCATTTTGGCCCCATTCTCATCGACAGAGACTTGTAAGAGAGAATTATCAATTGTTTGCATATTTTTCTCCCCACTTTAATTCCATTGACAAAAATAGCACTTAAAAGGGGTAACTGTCAATTTTTAACACATTGCAGCCGCTTTTATGGCCGCTGTCAGCCCGACTACCATATTCTCTAAACTCATTGAAGGATAACGTCCATTCTTAGTCTGACTTGGCAAATATGGAATATGAATAAAGCCGCCCTTTAAATCAGGATAATCGTGATGAATTAAATATTGAATTTCATAAAAAAGATGATTGCAGACATACGTCCCCGCAGAATTTGAAATTTGTGCAGGGATTCCGGCATGACGAATGTCAGTTACCATCTTTTTAATTGGCAATTGTGTAAAATAGCCATCTAATCCGTCTACTTGAATTTTGCCTTCTTTAGGACCTTTACCAGAATTGTCAGGAGTTGAACCCGATTGAAAATTAATTGCTATTCTTTCGGGCGTAATAGCACCGCGACCACCTGCCTGTCCTACATTAATCACCATCTCAGGATTTTCTTTTTCAATCGCTTTCTTTACGACATCAGCACTTTGATAAAAAATAGTAGGAACTTCTAACTTAATTATTTTGTTACCAGCTATTTCATTAGGTAATCTTTTTACAGCTTCAATTGCAGGATTAATTTTCTCTCCGCCAAAAGGATCAAAACCGGTTACTAATATTTTCATATCGTTCCTCTTTCCTTAGAAAAAAATGGTAAATTTTTTTATTTATAATATAATATACTTGTTCCAAAAAATTATGAAACTAAATGTTTAAAAAATAGTTTTTGGGGCAAGTTGATAAAATAGAGCATCCCTCTTGGGGTGCTTTTTTTTCCTAAAAAATACAAAA
Source organism: Lactobacillus sp. UMNPBX17 (assembly GCF_002553735.1). Classification (NCBI taxonomy): domain Bacteria; kingdom Bacillati; phylum Bacillota; class Bacilli; order Lactobacillales; family Lactobacillaceae; genus Lactobacillus; species Lactobacillus sp. UMNPBX17. Next base: position 10,822 of record NZ_PCYT01000021.1, on the reverse strand, counting down.
TAAAAAGGAGCTTCTTGCAAAGTTCCTTTTTTGTGTGAATAACCATTAATTAAATTAGTCGTCCAACTTTTCCTTGTTAACAACATCCAAGTTTTCGTCGAATGTGTAAACAACTGGTTCACCAGTCTTCATTTCAAGGTTCATGATGTCGTCATCAGAAATGTTTTCGATGTACTTAGTTAAAGCACGAAGTGAGTTACCGTGAGCTGCGATAATTACGTTCTTGCCGTCAAGTAAGTCTGGAGCAATGTGATCTTCCCAGAATGGCATTACACGGTCAAGACATACGTGTAAGTTTTCTGCCTTAGGAACGATGTGTGGGTCCAAGTTTGCGTAACGACGGTCATGTGCTTGACTGAATTCATTGTCATCATCAATAGCTGGTGGCAAAACATCGTATGAACGACGCCAAATGTGAACTTGTTCATCGCCGTACTTTTCAGCAGTCTTCTTCTTGTTCAAACCTTGAAGAGCACCGTAGTGACGTTCGTTAAGTCTCCAAGTCTTCATTTCTGGAATCCAGAGTTGGCCACTTTCTTCCAATGCGAAGTGCAAAGTCTTGATGGCACGAGTTAATAATGAAGTGTAAGCTTGATCAAATTCAAGACCGTGTTCCTTGATTAAACGACCAGCCTTCTTAGCTTCTTCAACACCTTTTTCTGAAAGGTTAACATCAACCCAACCAGTAAATTGGTTTGAAAGGTTCCATTCACTTTGTCCGTGACGGATTAAAACTAATTTTGACATGAAATATCTCCTTTTAAAATTCAATGTTTCATCCATATTTTACACATTTCACAGTTTTTTTCATAGAGAAATGAGTAAAAAACATCTTTTTTTGATGTTCACTTTCTATTATCTTCTTTTTTGTGTTACTTTTAAGTAAAATATTCAAAAAGAAGTGTAAAAAATGAAATTTATGAATAAAAAACTAATTTTAGGCTTAGTTGCCTTATTAGCATTATGTTTATCCGCTTGCTCGCAAAAAAGCGCTAAATCTGGCGACAACCTGCCGAGCGCCAAAACTATTTTAACTAAAGCACAAAAAGCAAATTATAATTCGATGCATGCCACTTGGGACGAAAAAAGCAATGGCAAAACTTCACAAAAGGCTGCGGTTGAATATACAACTAAACCTACGATCATTTATGCCAATGTTTCCGCAACTTCTAATTACTATAAAATGTGGGTTGAAGGGAAAAATAGCTACATTCAAATGAAAGGCACCAACAGCAGTTACTGGTTTAAGACCACTACTAAGGCTGGCACCTATTCATCATTCATTCAAAGCTTAAATGGCAACTTGTTAACTCCATTTATTCCTTTGCACAAACAATTTAAAGTCAAAAAGAATGACAACAATTATGCCCTTATTTATAAAGGAAACAACAAAAGAGTTTGGAACGCGATCGTCTCTGATGCGGCAGTTACAACTTTAATCGGAATTGATATTGATGATGTAAAGCCAATCAATACTGAAATTCAGGTCGACGTTGATAAAAATTACAATGTCAATGATGTAAAAATTGTTTCTAGCTACAAAGATGATGGGCAAAAGAAGACTTTGACTATGAATGTAGATCAAATTGATCAAATTAAGAAATTGTCCGTTCCTAGTGCAGTTAAAAAGAATTCCGTAGATTTAGGAAAATTAGATAAAAAATAATTAATATAAAAAGGCTCTAATCTAAGCATAGATTTGGGCTTTTTCGTTATAATAGAAATAGTTATTTAGGAGTTTTTTTATTATGAAATTAAAAAAAGCAATTATCGGTATATCATTAGCCGCTGTCTTTTTACTCAGTGGCTGTAGCCAAAAAGAAAAGAAAGCTGATCCTGTTTTAAACAAAACTCAGGTAGTTCAAAAAATGAAAAAGGGCTTCAAGAGTGGTCAAGTTATTCAATCAGTTACTCTTGGCACTGACACTTCTAACCAAGCAGCTATTGCCAACACCACATTTGGCGGTGACTCAACGGTTTACCATATAACCAATCAAACTTCTAGCAAGGGCAAGACCCGCTCTAGCGAAGAATGGGTTAACATGAACAACGTTTATATCAATGGTCGTGACACTTGGTATAAAGCTGATCTAGAGAAATTAACCGGACACTCATACGCCGATTTAACTGATGCAATTATGAATAATCACTTGATCACTAATCCTAGTGCTGAGTTGATTAAAGCTTACAAGTTAAAGCGCAATAAAAACACCTACACTTTAACTGCTAAAATAAGTGATAAAGCTTTGATGAAAAAAGCAGCTACTCCTATCTTTGATACTACTCCACAAAGCACTGATCAAGCTAAAGTGTTTAAGCAAATTCAAAAATTAGGCAAATACAAATCAATGACGGTTAAGGCGGTAGTGAAAAACAATAAATTAGCTACCGTTAACGTCTTCGTTAACATGAAGCTTGGCAAAATGATGACAGTCAAGGTCGGTCAAAGCTATGGCAACTTTGGTAGTCACGACTTCTTAGAGGTTCCAACTAATGCTACGAACGCTAAGAATTTGCCAACTACTGACAATAATAAGAAAAAGAAATAGGTATTCACGATGAAATTAGGAATTATCGGCAGCGGCATGATTGTTCAAGACTTTTTAACTACTGCTGATCAAATTGATAACTTAGAATTAACCGCAATTTCTTCAACCAAGCGTAGCGCAGGCATCGCGCAAGAATTAGCACAAAAATACAATATTTCTCAAACCTATACTGACAATGAAAAATTAATGTCAGACAGCAACGTTGATACGGTCTATATCGGCGTGCCTAATTTCTTGCACTACTCGCTAGCTAAGCTTGCACTTGAACATGGCAAAAATGTCATCTGCGAAAAGCCATTTGTATTAAGTACAGCTGAAGCCGAAGAATTAAAGCGATTGGCCGATGAAAAAGATTTAATTATCGTTGAAGCTATCACTAATATCTACTTAGAAAACTACAAAAAGATCAAAGAAGAATTAGATAATATTGCTCCAATTCATATCGTTTCTTTAAATTATACGCAATACTCTAGCCGTTATGACGCCTTCCTTGAAGGTAAGATTGCTCCCGTTTTTGATCCGAAAAAAGATGGCGGCGCCTTGATGGACTTGAATATTTACAATATCCACCTTGCCGCTGGACTGCTCGGGTTGCCTGATAAGGTAAAATACTACGCCAACATGCAAAAAGGCATTGATACATCGGGTATCCTGCATCTTTCTTATCCTGATAAACAAGTAACTTTGATCGGTTCAAAGGACAGTTATGTAACGCCACGTTCGTTCATTGAAGGCGAAAAAGGCAGCATTTATTTTGACGGTTCAACTGGTACGCTTGATAACTTTACCGTCGAAATGCGTGGACAAAAACCGAAGCGTTACAACTTTAATAAATATCCACATCGCATGGCAAGTGAGTTCACTGCATTTGCCGAGATGATCGATCAACATGATGTTCGGAGAGCTGATGAAGCGTTTGTCAATACTTTGGAAACAATGAAGATTTTAACTGCAGCTAAAAATTCAGTTGAATAATGTGAAAGCCACCTTGTTTAAAGGTGGCTTTTTGTGTCTTATTTTGTTTAAAAATCACGAATCTTTTTAGCTAAACTAAAAGAAATAATTTCATCTTCGTTGGTTTTTTTATATGCTAATTCTTCATGCATATATCTAATAATGTCTTTAGCGTTGTAATCTTTAAATTTGGCAATTACAGCATCCAGTATTTCTTTATCTTGTACAGAAAGAACACTATATTTCACTTTATCCGAAGGATAAAAATGAATCATTTCGTAGCCTGAATTACTCCACTCTTCTTGTACGTTAATATTAGCTAAATCTACCATATTCCTATGTCCAATAGGAAGAGCACCCATACTTTTATGCTGATAGACTAATCCTGTAATTCCATAACCATATTTTTTATATGAGAGACTATCTACATACCATAACATTTTCATTAATTTAACTTTATATAAATCAGCAACATGAAATGCAAAATAAGAAATAATAGCTTCTAATTTATCAATGTTTAAACGTTTTTGTCCATTTTTATCTGAAGGTTTTAAGTAAGCAACATAATTACTTTCCAATGCCTGACGAGACAGGTTTTCTCTACCATATAAGTCTAAATTACGTTTTACTTTTTCTTGAATCGATTTCTTTTTATCTTGTGTAAATTTAGAACCGTTTCTTTCTAATAAATTCAAAATAATTAATGGATCTTTACGAATTTGTTGAAGCATTCCATCATGACTTTCATCTTGGATTGATTTACTTTCATAACGAGAAATAGTTGCTTCACCCCACCCCAGCAATTGTGCTAACTCCACTTGTGATAAATTATAATCTTTACGAAGATCAACAATTTCACTAGAACTTAACAAATGATGTTTTCTCCGATATGCATCACGTGCTGCTAGCAAATTTTTATTAGCCATTTTAGTAGGGACAAATTCACGCTCATCTGGGTCTGCATTTTTACAATAATAATATTTTTCTTTATAAGTTATTATTTCACCCTTAATCTTAGCTTGGATAAGAGTTTCTCTTTCTTCTATTTCGTGTGCTTGATCACAGATGGGACAATCCTTTACATATATTCTTTTAATTAGTTTATTCATTTTATTGTCTCCTGAACTAGATCTTCATTACTTATATGGAAAATCTTTCATTTCGTATTGAGCGAAATGAAAGGACACACATACTATTTTTTTGGTACGCATCTGCTTAATTTTCAATTTGATATAAACTTGATGATTATCTATTTCTTTTGCAAAAACATACAAATACGGTGGATGATCATCATCCTTATCCAAGAGCACTTCATAATACTCTTTAATTGAAAGTTCTTTCAATCTTTCGACAACATCCTCAACAGCATAATCTAAGTCTAGCAAAGTTTGTGGCGTTGAATATCCATGAATTCCATGAGGAGTGCGATTTCTAATTAATAAGAAATCTCGATTAACATCAAATTGATTACTATTAAGTATTGATTTAAGATCATTCAAAAAATCATTTACAGTATTTCTACTAACCTGAATTGGAATCTTTACGATGTTAATCACCTCTCCCTCTCTAATGCACTATCAATTGATAGTATATAGAATCACCTGAAAATGTTCAATTAAATTTTATAATATTTACCAAAATATTAATCTTAATAATGCCTCTCTATAAATTGTATTTTTATTGTTGGTTTCATATAATAGTAAAAGAAAAAGAGCTAACGACTGATACTCGTGTAACTCAGGTAACTGAATCGTGTGAGCTAACCTTTACGGTTGGCTTTTTTTGTATCTTATTTTAACAAGTTATCATGTTATAATGTACGTAGGAAGATTGTCGCGTCCAATGATCATGGATGTATGCGCAACAAGACGATAACTTACGAACGCGCGGTGGCTCTGCATAATAGCAGGGCTTTTTTATTTCCGATGATTACTAAAAAAGTGTCCGAGATTTTTCTCAGACACTTCTTTTCTACTATTCCTTACTCAACAAATCACGGACACGATCTGCCACCTTAAATTCACCAGAGAAGACCAAAATATCTCCCTGCTCAATCACAGTCGCACCACGTGGAATTAACCATTCATCCCCACGCTTAATTCTACTTACCGTAATCTGATCAATAAACTCCAAATCCATCAGTTGACGACCTGTATAATGCGTATTCTTCACTTTGACAGAATACAAAATGTTCTTCGTGTCAGTCATAATTCTGTAGACAGTTGGTGACTCGATCATTGCCCTCATCAATGCAGCATGCACATTGGTAGAGTTAAAGACTTCGATTCCCTTCTCATTAAACTCGGTCAAAGTCTTGCTATCAACTTCGCTAAGTCGGGCAATCACACGATTTACGCCCTTCTCTTTTGCCATCCGGGCAATCTTAATATTATCTTCGTCCGCGCGATTAGCCGCTACCACGATATCACCATCAAATACGCCATCTTTTTCAAGCGTTTCTTCGTCTAGATTTGGCAAAAAGGTTAAATTCTCTACTCGACTATCGTAAGTTTTATATTGATTCTTTTTGTCAGTGAACATCTTGACTGAATACCAATTAGCATGCAAATCATGAGCAACAGGCACAGTAACGGCATTCGCGCCAACAATTGCCACCTTTTCCTTAATCTTGTCTTCTGGTAACAAAACAAAGTTAGAGTTAAAGACAATTGGACTCAAAATGCAGACGATTACCGCAGCCAAAATGAAGGCATCAGACTGCGTTGATGTGATTGCGTGCAATTTCCGTGCAACTTGTAAAGTTGGCAAAACAATCGTAATAGTTGTTGCCGTCAAGAACCCACCAGCAAAAGCATTTTTCTTCTGAAAATAGCGCACATAAGTTAAAAGAACTGGTACTTTTGCAATAAATAAGAAAATAACTAACACTGGCAATAACATCAATGAAGACGGATGTGCAAAAAGTGAGCGCAAGTTAAGTCCCACACCAGTCATAATGAAGAAAATTGGGATAAAGAAGCCATAACCAATTGAAGTCAACTTATCTTTAGTAGCTTCACTTGGCTCAAGCAACTTCATTACCATTCCGGCTAAAAAGGCACCTAAAATGTTTTCAGCACCAACAGTTTCTGCTACGGTTACCAATGCAAAAATCAGGAAAAAGGCTAACCGAATATCAAGTTGAGTGGTTGACTTAGTAATCTTAGCAAACCACAAATATGGCTGCTTAAATCGCCGCAACAAGAAAATTGCAGCAACAAATAATAAGATAATCAACCACAATTGTTCCGCATTACCACCATTGATAGATGCATAAATTGTTAACAAAAGCAGTGGAATAACTTCGCCGAGTACGGCTGTTAACAAAATCGTCTGTCCGATTGGTCGACCTAAAATATCCTTTTCCTTCAAAGTAGCGATAACCACGCCAAGGGCCACAGTCATCAAGATAATTGCGGCCAACATGACTTCACTGAATAATCCGGTAAGTCGTAAGACATAGGCTAAAACAAAGGCCATGATCACGATCCCAATAAAGGCAGTAATCGCCGTCTTCAGCGGATCGACCGTCTTTCCTGCTTGCGACTTCCCTTTAGGATTATTTTTTCTTTGCAATAAATCAAAATCAATTTCCATCCCTGATAAAAACATCAACAAGATCACACCTAGATTAGATAAAAAGGTTAGATCATGCGTGGATGTAATCAAGTTAAAACCGCTGGATCCCATGATGATGCCGACGATAATCTCGGCAACCGCGGTTGGTACGTTACTAATCTGAAAGCGTGCCATAAATATTGGAATGACTAGCGCTAACAAAACTACTAAAAATAGTGATAGTTGTGCCATAAACTCCCTCTCTTTCAACACGAGTTAATTATTTCATTTTCAAAATTAAAACGCTAGATGATATTCTAACAAATAATCATCTAGCGTTAAATCAACTACACTTCTATTCAATATCTTTAGCTAAGATATATTGTGTAGCGTTAAGTGCATAATACTTTTGACCTTTAATTGTGATCTTGCTGCCGTAAGTTAATACGCGGCTGCCTTCCTTGACTTTGTTCTGCTTTTCAATGCGACCACTTCTAGTGTGCAAGTAGGTCTCGTTCTTTACTGTGCGGACAGTGGCATCAATGTTAGAAGCAACAACATATTGATCCTTGCCAATCTTGTAGTACTTCTTATTATTGATCATCTTGTAGCCCATCACAACGACAGGACTGCCAGCCTTCTTCAAGATCTTGGTTCTCTTGCCCTTTTCGGTGTAAACATAAGCATCGTGACCAAGAGTTACCGCACCTTGAACTGCAGGTACTTCTTCCTTCGTCTTGTTTGGATCCTTAGTATGGGTATTTTCAATCTTCTTTTGCAAGCTGTAGTAATACTTGATTAAAGAATAGAACTGATCCATGTCGTAGCCCCACTTAGCAAAGTAGCCATCTGGGTCAACGTGATCGGTACCACCTAAGAATGTGCTGACAGCATGGTGAGACCAGATCGTCCCTTCACCATCATCGCAGGCATTGTCTGGCTTAAGATCATAACGGTGAAGCAGTTTTGCGATATAAATAGCATCATTATTCACTGACTTAGCAAATGCATCCCTAGTATTTTCTTCACAAAGCTCAATCTGGATAAAACGGTTGTTAGCCTTAGGACCTGCACCCCAGGTACCCATATCTGGTGATCTCATCTGAATAACTTGCTTGCTATCAACAAAAGCATGAACGTAAGCATTAATATTCATCCACTCACGGTTAAAGTAAATTGCTTCATCGTGGGCAGTCGCGCCAGGATCGTCAGTTTCGTGAACTACGATTCCTTCTGGCTTGCCATTTTCATATTCGACACCAGGGAACTTATTATACTTAATACCTTCGAGCTTCAGCATCTTGTATAAATAAGTCACACCGCTATATTTATATTTTTTGGCGAGCGAGTTGATTGATTCAGCATGAACTGTTTGACTTTGGATATTAATCGCCGTAATCAGCCCCAATACTGCAATTAAAGTTGCTAAAACTTTCTTTAATTTCAAATCAGGCCCCCGTTCTTATTACATGAAGTTTGATTTCTTAATGTATTGACGGATACCGATTCTGTAATACTTCTTGCCATTGATCTTAACAGCACTTCCGTATGTAGCAACTTGTTCATTCTTCTTACGCTTTAAAGTGTTGTCGCGGTTGCCATATTGGTTATAAACATAGGCATTATGCTTCAAGAATCTAAGAGTACCATCAATGTTACCGGCTGCAATGTATTCATTTTCGCCGACACGGTAGTAAGTTTTCTTCTTAATAGTCTTAGTACCGTAAGTAGCGATTAACTTGCTGCCTTCTTCATCGTTGATCTTGTACATCTTGCCCTTGATCTTCTTGCCTTTGGCATCGTAGACATAGGCATTGTGCATCAAGTTCTTTTCAACCTTGGTTGCACCCTTTGGAGCCTGAGTACTTGGTTCGCTAGTAGTTGTCTTACCCTTAGTTAAAGAAGTACCGTTGATCCAGCCTTTTCCTTCAATGTACATTCTAGATGAACCATCGTGGAAAGTAATGGTCTTGGTTACAGTAACCTTCTCGCCGCTCTTAACGGAACCAACAGCCTTAGCTACGGAATGGTTGGTTGGCCAATTATAAACTGAACCTGACTTTTCAACGGTGTAATGCTTGGTAGCCTTAGAAATCACTGGGTCATATTGGTTCAAATTATGACTAGTGATTCTAGAATTAAGTGCAATATCATACTTGCTGTCGGTAGCATAAGTACCAGTTAAAGCCTTGGTTGCTTCGGCATAAGTGTTAGCATTCTCAAGCCAAGCGCCCTTGTAGCGAAGTGGTTGCCAAGTAACACCATTACGCAACTTGCTACCATTATCTTCAAATGATTCTTCAAAAGAATTATATTTTCTAAACTTGGCATTAATGTAGTAGCTCTTACCATTCTTGCCCTCTTCACGAGTCTTGGCAGAATAAGTAGCGCCACCCCAACTATCGTCAGCCTTCATACCAAAAAGATTGTTTGCATTAACTGCAAGACCTGATTGTCCCCAACCAGATTCCACGATAGCTTGTGCAATCATTACTGATGGATAAGTACCATATTTCTTAGCAGCTTTGACAGCTTGCTTAGCGGCCTTATTTAAGAATGCTGTTTGCGCATCAGTAGCAGCAGAAACCTTTTGGCTACGAAGATCATTAATTGCAGAAATATTAGATGCTGGGGCAATTGTGGAAGTCAACACAACTGCGGCAGCTATGCTGGTCAAAAGTCTCTTCTTCATGAAATTTCCTCCTTGTATAACACCCTTCATTGTATCTAGCAAATAAGCAAGAAACAAGCCATTCATACCATTTGTACGGAAAAAGTAATATTTCTATTACACTGTTTTTATTGTGTTTGGTGGGAGCTGTACAATCTTAAGAAAGTGTATGGTGATATTTAATTCATTAGGTACTTTTAACAGATTTCATTATAATATTTGTAGGTACGAGATTTAATATGAAGGAGACTATTATGAGTAGAGATGCATACTTTTTTGATAAAGTCGAAGACTTGGTATCATATCTTGAAGCAAAACTTACTAACCCTACTCCATTGAAAATTCAAAAATCATTGTATTTCTTATGGGCCTTCTATGCTGCAACATACGGAAGCATTGATTATTCTAATGAAAATAGTGAATTTTCAGAAACTATCAAATACCCAAAAAGATTATTTAAGGCGAACTTTGAAGCTTGACAATACGGCCCCGTCCTAAACAAAGTTTATGGAGAAGATAAAAATAACTCAATCACGCCAAGTTTAGAGAAAAAGCGTTACTCTAATTCGATGGAAAAAGATGTTTGGTCATTTATTGATGATATGATTGCACAAATTGATCCTATTAATGATTTTGGATTAGTAGCTAGATCACACCAAGATAGTGCTTGGAAAAAGGCTTATAAGGCCGGTCAATCACATTGTCCCATGAATGAAGAAGAGATTATTGAAGATTACAAGGAATATGCCGCAACCACAAATGCCTAAATTTCGTCCCAAATTAGTAACCAACCATAATAACCCCAGCCTAACGACTGGAGGTCAACTACCCTAGACTGAAGTCTAGGGCTTAGTGGCTCGTTAGCTTACGCTAACCAGAACACCAACTTGCTTAGATACGGACTTGACTTACCAGCAGTAATCTTTTGACTATTGCCGATAGAGGTCGTCTAATTACCAAAGCCTTTTGAGTCCGCGAGTTGCTAGCGGACTGCAGCCCCGAATAAGGCTGCTTTTTTTATTTTAGGATTTTGCCACTTGCCTAATCCTTTTTCTAAGATGTTCACGGCCGCATTCCAATCACGAATATG
>NZ_PCYT01000210.1:0-211 GCF_002553735.1 Lactobacillus sp. UMNPBX17 | reverse complement strand
TGAAAACTCAAGCAAAACTGCCAGTTTATTATGCGACATCAAGTGTCTAAAGCCCTGATGACATATAGTTTTACTACTACTTTAATTCTACAAGAGAATAAAAATAGTGAATCAATTATTCCGTCGGATAACTAATTCACTATTTAGCTTAGAATGTTTACTATGTCTAAATTTAATAAAGAACAAAAAATAGAAATTTATCGTAAATGGA
>NZ_PCYT01000209.1:0-218 GCF_002553735.1 Lactobacillus sp. UMNPBX17 | reverse complement strand
AAAAAGATACTGATACTGGCAATGTAGCAGACCTTCAAGATTCTTTGCGGACTACAGCTGAAGAAAAAGATAAAGGCAAGCAGACAAAAGCGAATGAAACTTCGCAAAATCCTACCAATGTCGACAAAAAAGATACTGATACTGGTAATGTAGCAGACCTTCAAGATTCTTTGCGGACTACAGCTGAAGAAAAAGGAGTGGCAACAAATCACCAAGGT